>RGER01000066.1 GCA_009917815.1 Actinomycetota bacterium | reverse complement strand
CCTTCGATAAGAATTGTTCACTTCGTATCGATGACGATGTCTTTCATCGATTCTTTCACTTCCGTACACCTGCGCCACCACCGACCCTGGTTTCAAATCGGCTGGGTAGAGTCCCAGGCGCATGGTGCCTCCCATGTCGCGATCCCCCGCCACTACATCGATCTGGCTTGCCATAGTGGCGATCACGGGATGGGCGGACTCGGGTGAGAATTCCGCAGAGTTAGCATCCGCAATTCCGGCAAGATGACGCGCGCCTTCAATGACCATGCATTGCAAACCCAAACAGAGCCCGAGGGTTGGAACTCGGTTCTCGCGCGTCCACTTCAGAGCGCCCACTTTGCCTTCAATACCTCGCACTCCGAATCCTCCCGGAACGCAGACTCCATCGACTCCTTCAAGGTGCGCACGAGCACCCTCTTCAGACTCGCACTCATCGCTAGCCACCCACTTGATGGATACTTTTGCATCATTAGCAAAACCACCCGCGCGAAGCGCCTCAGTGACCGAAAGATAAGCGTCTGGAAGATCTATGTACTTTCCGACAAGCGCAATCGTCACCGAGTGAGCCGGTTGATGTACTCGCCGCAAGAGTTGATCCCAATCAGTCCAATCAACATCACGAAAAGGAAGACCCAATCGCCTTACTACATAAGCGTCTAAGCCTTCACTATGGAGCACTTTGGGGATGTCATAGATCGATGGTGCGTCAGAAGCGGTAACAACCGCTTCTGTATCTACGTCACACATTAACGAAATCTTATTCTTTACACCCACTGGAATCTCACGATCCGAACGGCAGACAATTGCATCCGGTTGGATACCAATGCTGCGCAGAGCGGCAACGGAGTGCTGAGTGGGTTTCGTTTTGAGTTCTCCCGATGGGCCGATATAGGGCACAAGTGAAACATGGAGGAAGAAAACATTATCGCGTCCAACCTCATGGCGAACTTGGCGGGCAGCTTCGAGAAATGGTAACGACTCAATATCGCCAACAGTTCCACCAATTTCAGTGATGACAACATCGACTTCGTCGCTGCCCATTTGGCGAATGCGATCCTTGATTTCATTGGTGATATGAGGGATAACTTGCACCGTGTCACCGAGATACTCTCCTCTGCGTTCGCGGGCAATCACTCGAGAGTAAACCTGACCAGTGGTGACGTTTGCATAGCCTTGAAGATTTGTGTCGAGAAAACGTTCGTAGTGCCCGATGTCGAGATCAGTTTCTGCGCCATCATCTGTAACGAAAACTTCACCATGTTGAAAAGGATTCATCGTCCCCGGGTCGACATTGAGATAGGGATCCAACTTTTGCATAGTGACCCTGAGGCCTCTTGACCTTAAGAGGCGTCCGAGACTGCTTGCAGTGAGGCCTTTGCCGAGCGAGGAGGCGACGCCGCCAGTAACGAAGATGTGTTTACTCTGATGTGCCATGTGCACTCCCGCGGCCTCAATGCGGCGGGGGAACCCGCCTGTCCACGGGAGTTCAGCGTATCAGCGCTCCCCCCGCAACCCCTTATGCGGGCGGCGTGGCGGCAGTCTTCTTCTTGCTTGAACTCTTTGCCGGACGGTTCAATGTTGCTCTGAGGGCGAGCAATTCCTGAGCATGTGCCTGCGCGTTCTCAGACTCGGAGATGCCACCTAGCATTCGAGCGATCTCCACGACCCTCTCAGCATTGCCTAGGACGGTTACGTTGGAAACGGTGACGCCGGCGCTCTCTTTGGTAATGACGACATGGTGGTCAGCCCAAGCCGCTACTTGCGGGAGGTGGGTTACCACGATCACTTGGGAGTGCCTACCGAGCATCGCCAAACGGCGACCCACTTCGATGGCAGCGCTACCTCCTACGCCGGCATCTACCTCATCAAAAACATAAGTGGGCACCGGGTCGATGCTGGCCAGAACGACTTCGATGGCCAACATGAGTCGACTCAATTCACCTCCGCTTGCCGCCTTGACGATTGGCAGGAGTGCGCCACCCGCATGAGCCGTAAACTTGAATTCTATTTCGTCTACTCCAAATGCGTGCGCCTTCGCGAACGGGATATTCGAGTCTGAAGTGATTTCTACGACAAATGTGGAATGTGGCAGGGCCAACTCCCGTATCTCGTTTGTAACTGATGTAGAGAGCTGAAGTGCAATAGCTCTTCGCGCTGCCGAGAGAAGTTCGGCGTTCTTGAAGAATTCGCTTTCAGCCTTAGCTGCAGCCTCTCGAAGGGATTCGCGAGTGGACTCTGAATCTTCAAATGCAAGCAAGGCCGTGCGTGCTTCGGAGAACTTACTTAGCAACTCATCTTCATTTGTGGCGTTAAAGCGCTTGAGGAGAGCAGATATCGAAGCAAAGCGACTCTCCAATCTCGATAGCTCCGTTGGATCCGCGTCGAGATTTGTAAGGTACCTACGCGTCTCACTCTCGATATCGCTGAGCTCTATCACCATAGAGGTGAATCTTTTTGACAGCTCAACAGCCGTGGAATCTACTCTTTGTAATTGATCAAAATTCCTCTCAGCTAACGCCAACTGGTCTCCGGCTATCGACTCAAGACTTCTGACGATGGCAGAAGCCACCTCTCGCAATAAATCCAGATGGCTCAGCCTCTCACGATCGCTCTTGATGGAATCGAGTTCACCAATTTTCAGATCAAGCGGCGCTACCTTGTCGACAAGCTCTATCAATTCACTTCGCTGAGCATCAGCCGCCCGCACCGCCATTTCAAAGCTAGTCAATTCTTCGATGGCACGATGTGCTCTGGCGAAAGACGTGCCGACCATCTCAAGTAATTGCAGGTGCTGCTCTCCGCCGTATGCATCGAGTAGATCTCTTTGGGTGGTAGCCCGTCGAAGTGCACCATTGCTGTTCTGTGCGTGTATGGAGATCAAATGAGCTCCCACTTGAGCCAACTGTGCGCCCGTGGCTGGCGCTCCATTGAGCACACCCTTGGAACGACCGTCGGGGCTCAACGAACGACCGAGGATAATGGCCGATTCATCCTGCTCAATATCCATCGAGAGGAGGACTGCGTTCGCCTCAGAGGTGGGCATAAAACTCGCAGCAGCGGCGGCCCTCTCTGCGCCAGCTCGCACTAACTGGGCATCAGCCTTCCCCCCTAAAACGAGTGAGAGCGCTGTCAGCAACATAGTTTTGCCAGCGCCAGTCTCGCCAGTAATCACGTTAAATCCAGGCGCAAACTCGACAGTGCTCTCCGCTATGACGCCGAGTGACTTAATGCGTATCTCGTGAAGCATCGCTTAGTTTTCGCGCCAGCCCTCGACGGGCAATCGGAACTTAGCCACCAGGCGATCGGCAAATGGAGTGGGTGTGAGTCGGGCGAAGAGAAGCGAACGAGCAGAACGCGTCAGCAGAATGCGATCCCCCACTTCCATCTCGCTTTGGCGCAATCCATCCGCCACTAGATTCGCTCGCCCACTGAGCAATGTGAGGGAGACTCTTGACGACGGCGAGATGACCAAAGGTCGAGCGAAGAGAGCGTGCGCTGCAAGTGGAATAATTTGCATCGCATCCACGTCGGGCCAAATTACTGGGCCGCCAGCAGAGAATGCATAAGCAGTCGACCCTGTGGGCGTGGAGCAGAGCACTCCATCAGCTAGCCAGCGAGAAACTGGCCGATCGTCGATGGTAAGTAGAACTTCAACCATACGGCTGCCACTCTTCTCCAACGCAAATTCGTTCAATGCAAACTCTTGCGATCGACTTGCGCCGAGATGTAATTCTGCCTGCAGGACCATCCGCTCTTCGACCTGAAAGGTGCGATCGGTGATTGCGCGAGCAACGACGAGAATATCTTCTCGATCGGCCTCAGCGAGAAAACCTACGTGACCTAGATTGATACCAAGAAGGGGTACATCTGTGCCGTACACGCTTTCGGCGGCACGAAGAATAGTGCCATCTCCGCCAAGCACTACGAGTAACTCTGTTCCCTCAGTGATCGTTTCACCATGGGCAACTTCGTAAATCTCAGCACCTTTATCGCGGCAGTGTGCTTGAAGTTTGTCGGCTGCAGCGCGAGCCTCAGGACGGGCTGGGTGCACCATGACTGCAATTGATCGACTCACGCTGGTCCCTCAGCAATTGCGACGCTGACCATATGAGTATCCAAAGGCGGTGCATCTTTGCGCAGCCAGAGGAAGTATTCGACGTTACCTGCAGGACCGGGAAGCGGACTGGCAACAATTCCGCGAACTCCGAGACCAAGTTCAGCAGCGGCTCGGGCGACTTGGTGCACCGCCATCGAGCGAAGAGCAGGATCTCGGACGACACCACCTGCGCCCAACTTCTCGCGTCCGACTTCGAATTGCGGCTTCACCATCAAAACCATATCTGCTCCCGAATTAATCACGGAAACAAGAGCCGGAAGCACAAGGACCAGAGAAATAAACGAGAGGTCAGCAACGACTACATCGACAGGAGTGCCAATTTGTTCGAGTGAAAGGTTTCTCACGTTCGTGCGATCGTGCACAGTAACGCGAGGATCTTGTTGCAACTCCCACACGAGTTGTCCATATCCCACATCGACGGCCACCACCTCTGCCGCCCCTCGTTTCAAGAGAATGTCCGTAAAGCCACCAGTTGAAGCACCTGCATCGAGAGCGCGGCGACCCTTGACCGAGAGTCCTTGCGGCTCAAATTCCGTTAAGGCGCCCAGCAATTTGAAAGCGCCACGTGAGGCATATCGTTCATCGCTCCCCACTTTCACAACTATGGATGAATCCGGCTCCACTGTTGATGACGGCTTTGACCTGACTATGCCGTTGACTACAACTTCGCCATTTTCGATTGCATGCACCGCCGCCTCGCGCGATTTTGCCAGCCCGCGTTTAACAAGCTCGGCATCGAGGCGCGGTTTTGCGGCCATGGGATGTTGTTACAGACCTTCAATAGATGAGAGCGCGACCGTCATCGTGTTGTGGATACGTTCGTATGCGTTGGGATGATCCTCAGTCGGGGCTGACCACAAGGAGGCGAGTTCAGTACGTGCATCATCTAGCGCGGTCATGTCTTGTGAAGTTTCTTCTGGGTTCATGCGCTCTTCTCTTTCACTGTGGGCTGAGTGGTCTTCTTCGCAGGAGATTTCTTCGCTGTCGATTTCTTCGCTGTCGATTTCTTCGCTGTCGATTTCTTCGCTGTCGATTTCTTCGCGAGTCTCTCTTTTGCGGATGAACTCTTCTTCTGACCAGGTGATGACTTCTTAAGAGGTGCTGCAGGTGCAGGCGTGCGCAATCTCTTCACTTCAGCTTCTAAATTGACGATCTTCTCTTGGGCCAAGCGCAATTCATCACGCATTGCCTTACTCGGTATTCCAGGCAGTCCCGAGAGCGCGGATTCGACCTCCTGTCGGACGATCGTACGTATCTCTGCAGGAATGAGGGCTTCTAAGGAGGCCGCCCCACCTGCGATGGTGCCACCGGCATTTGTTAAGGCGCCAGTGACCCATTCGCGGGCGCCTTCGATCGCCATGCCAGCCAAGGGAGCTAAATTACTTTCACTTAAACCCGAGATGAATTGGGCATACCCACGGATGTTATTGGCTAACTGGGTCACTGGATCTTGGGGCAGGCGTTCTTTGGTCACAAGGCAACGCTACCCGACCTTTTCCAGCGAGTCCGCTTCAATATCCAATCTGGTTGAGATCGAGCCGCCCGATCTCCAAAAACGTCGCCGAAGCTCGCCTTGAACGGCGATCGTATTGCCCGCTTTGAGGCCGCGCGCCCGGCGCATGAGGGATCTGTCGCGAACGGTGACATCGAGGGAACTCTTGGAAGAACCGGTGGGTGCCACCACGAGGCGGATCTCAATAATCTCCTCGCCTGAGGGGAGGGTGACCTCCGTGGGAACCTCGCTCACTTCACCAATGAGATCCACAAGATTGACGTGTTCTTTTTGCATAAACTCCTACCTTTCGTCTGTGGTCGAGGTAGCCTGCCCGGAGAGAGAGAAGATCTCTGTTCGTGAGAGTTAACGGTGGATAACGATCGGGGGTGTGAGGTGGACGTGACAGTCACGGATCTGGGAAACGACACCTTTCAGATCGATACAGAGCAATCCGGCTACAAAGGAATTACTGCCGGCTATCTCATCCGCGGAAGCAAGCCCACTCTGATCGAAACAGGGACCGCCAGTAGCGCACCGATCGTTATTGCCGCATTAGAAAAATTGGAGATCACTCCACGAGATTTGGCCACCATCGTGGTCACACATGTCCACCTAGATCACGCCGGCGGCGCGGGACATCTCACTTCTCACTATCCCAATGCTGAGCTGGTCGCGCACGAACGTGGCGCAAGGCATTTAGTTGATCCGACAAAATTGATGACCAGTGCCAGACGTGTTTTTGGATCCATGATCGATGAAGTCATGGGCGCCCTCCTTCCGACCCCCGCGGAAAGAGTCCGCTCACTCGGCGATACCGCCGCCATAGATCTTGGCGGCGGGCGAACCCTTGAGAGTTACTACGCCCCAGGTCATGCTTCCCATCATGTGGGTCTCATCGATTCAATGACTGGGGATCTCTTTGTAGGCGATGCGGCTGGCGTCTACATACCTGAGACCGACACGTTACGACCAGCGACGCCTCCCCCGGATTTCGATCTCGATATTGCCCTAAGAACAATCGATACTTTCGAAAGCCTCAAACCCACCCGATTACTCTTCAGCCACTACGGGCCCGTGTCCAAAATCGATGAAACTCTTGATCGGAGCCGTGAGGAATTGCGTGTATGGGTGGAATTGGTTCGCGAAGCTCGAGATACACGACTCGATTTAGATCATGCCATTGCCATGATTATCGAACGAACCAAAGAGCGATATGCGGCACTCTTTGAAAACGGAAAGGCGATGGAACGATTCGAGGCTCTCAATTCAACCGGAGCAAATATCGTTGGCATAAACAGATGGTTGGATAAGGTAGAAGCAAATACTTACGACTTCGGCGATGCAGCTGCATCTGCGCCAAAAACCAGTAAATAAGGGCTATTTACGAAGTTTTTTGACGCGATCCTTTGCATCTGTGAAATCTTCAGGATCTGACAAGGCTGCCTTTTCAAACCACGAAAGCGCCTCTTCATCACGTCCGGCCATTTCTAAAAGATCCGCATATGCGTATCGAATTCTGGCCGACCAATCTTCGGACTCTTCGCGAAGTTGCGCGCACGTCAGAGTGACGATGGCAGCATCAATCTCTCCCAAATCTCGCCGCGCCCCAGCAGTTACGATTCGAAGTTCGATCTGCTCATTGATTTCCAATTTCTTGGCCTGAGCTGAACCTGCGAGATCTATTGCCTTTAGCGGTCTCCCCAGCCCTCGTTCGCAATCCGCCATGATCGGCAGAGTTGAATAATCACCGGAGATACGTGTTGCCGCACGGAGCTCAGCTAGGGCTTCCGAGTAATGTCCAGCATGGTACGCGGCAATACCGGCTGCTTCGCGAACGACAGCAATTCGCCCAGCATGATGGGCGGCTGCACGAGCATGTTTCCATGCAAGCTCAGGATCTTCTTCCAACGCAAGGCCGCTAGCCACGAGATGGCGAGCCACATAAGTTGCGTTGGCCTCTTGCAATGTGGAGAGCTCTCGCAAAGTCGCTTTGTCTAGTTCCTCGCCAGTGATGTGATCGGGTAGATCCGGTTCGAAAATCTTTGCCCGCCGCGGGCGATCCAAAGGTGCTGGTGCTGGCTTGTTATATCCGGCATTGGATGGGCGATTCGGTCCACCGCGTTCTGGACGTGCACCGAACCGCGCTGGGCGATCAGATGAGGGACGCGAAGCTGATGGGCGACCCGCTCCAGTGCGCTCCGGACGATCGGAAGAGGGACGGAACGC
>RGER01000065.1 GCA_009917815.1 Actinomycetota bacterium | reverse complement strand
ACCGGAATCGGAACGTTAATGCCAACCATGCCCACTTCTACTTCATTCTGATAGCGCCGTGCGGCGCCACCATCGTTGGTGAAGATTGCCGTGCCATTGCCGTAGAGGTGATCGTTGACCAACTTGAGTGCTTCTGCATACGACTGCACGCGAATAACGCTCAGCACAGGTCCGAAGATTTCATCGGTGTAGATGCTCATCTTGGGAGTGACGTTGTCAAAGAGGGTAGGTCCGAGCCAGAACCCGGCAGCGTCACCTTCAAATTTGGTAGCGCGGCCGTCTACGACGAGAGTGGCGCCTTCCTTCTCTCCGGCGGCAACATAGCTAGCAACTTTGTCGCGGTGGATGGAGGAAACGAGGGGACCCATGTCGGCGCCCTTGGTTCCATCACCGGTGGTGAGTTTTGCCATGCGCTCTTTGATCTTTGCGATGAGCACGTCGGCAACCGGTTCTACTGCGACAAGGGCAGAGATCGCCATGCATCGCTCTCCAGCAGAGCCAAAGCCAGCGTTAATTGCGGCATCGGCTGCAAGATCGAGATCTGCATCAGGAAGAACCACCATGTGGTTCTTAGCGCCACCAAGTGCTTGTACGCGTTTTCCGTGTGCGGTACCTGTCTCATATACGTACTTCGCAATCGGGGTGGAACCGACGAAAGAAATTGACTTCACATCGGGATGTGTCAGGAGCGCGTCGACTGCTTCTTTATCTCCATGAACAACGTTGAAGACGCCATCTGGAAGTCCGGCCTCTTTCCAGAGTTTGGCAACGAAATCGGTAGCGGAAGGATCCTTTTCGCTTGGCTTTACGATCACAACGTTGCCGCTGGCAATCGCGAGCGGGAAGAACCACATCGGCACCATGGCTGGGAAGTTAAATGGGCTGATAATTCCGACGACACCAAGTGGTTGGCGGATCGAGTACACATCGACACCGGTAGATACAGCCTCTGAGTAGCCACCCTTGAGAAGGTGTGGGATTCCGCAAGCGAACTCCACTACCTCAAGTCCGCGAGTCACTTCACCGAGGGCGTCTGAGAGCACCTTGCCGTGTTCGGCGGTGATGATGGCTGCGAGTTCATCTTTCTTTGCGTTGAGCAATTCGCGAAAGGCGAAGAGCACCTGACTACGTCGGGCGAGCGAAGCGTGGCGCCACTCTTGAAAAGCTGCCTTTGAAGAGGCGACTGCCTGGTCCATGACAGTCGAGGTGGCAAAGTCAACGGTTCCGGTGATTTGTCCGGTCGCTGGGTTGTAGATGTCGCCGTGACGGGCGGCGGTGCCGCTCCACTCTTGGCCGTTGATCCAATGGGTGACGTGCTTCATGGCTGCTCAATTCCCTGACGTTAAGTGTGCGGTGGCTCAATTCTCGCCGGGGAGTGTGAGCCTGGCAAATGCTCTCCCGTCAGCAAATCTCTCCCTTCAGAGAAGGCTCCCCTCGAGGGGTTGAAGAGCCTAGGGAGGCGTTGAATGGGGCGAGAGGGCGTTCCGAGGAGTTTTGCCTAAGACCTTGGGCGCTTTGCCCATTGGCATCGCCCCGCTCTCCGCCTAAGTTCAGCAGGAGCCGTACTTCACCAGCAGCCTCAGTTCAAGCGAAGATCGAATCGAGAGAAGGAGCCGAGATGTACCGCCTCACCCCGGAAGGTCTCTCTCACATGGCTCTCGGAGCGACTCTTCTCGGCGCCGGCGGCGGAGGTGACCCGTACATCTCCCTACTTATGGTGCAGGAGGCGATTGCTCAGTACGGCGAAGTCAATATCGTCAGTGCTAGCGAACTTGATCCCGATGATTTAGTCCTCACGGTGGCTGTCATCGGTGCTCCTACAGTGATGACCGAAAAAGTTCCCTCGGGGACTGAATTCGTAGACGCGGTGAAGTCGCTTGCGAAGTACTTAGGAAAGAAACCTGCCGCAGTGATGGCGATTGAAGTCGGCGGGCTTAACACCCTCTTTCCGCTCGCTGTCGCTGCCGAGATGGACATCCCCGTGGTCGATGGTGATTCCATGCGCCGAGCATTTCCGCAGATCGAAATGACTGTCTTTACTCTTGCTGGTATTTCAGCTTCACCAATGAGCCTTGCAGATGAAAAAGGAAATGTTGTGGTCTTTGAAACCACGACGAATCAGGTTGCCGAGAAATTGGCGCGCGCATGTGTCATGCAACTTGGAATGGCTAACGGTCTCTCTTCGTACTCCATGACCGCAAAGCAAGTCGCAGATCATGGGATTAATGGGTCTATGACTTATTGCGCGGAGTTAGGACGGCACTTACAACAAATTCAAGACGGTAAGAGCGGGGCATACGACGAGTTTCTCAAGTTTGCACATGCAAAGATTTACTTCTCCGGAAAAATTATTGATCTCGACCGTCGCACCACTGGCGGTTTTGCTCGTGGCACTCTGGTCATTGAAGATTTCAAGGATCCATCCCGGAAGATGCGAGTTGATTTCCAGAACGAATTTCTTATCGCTTACGACGGCGATGAAGCCGTAGTCACGACGCCTGATCTCATCTGCGTGCTTGACCATGAGAATGCGCAACCCATCACGGTTGAGGGATTGAACTTTGGGCAGCGAGTGGATGTGGTGGGACTGCCATGCGCACCTGAGTGGCATCAAGAAGGAATGCTAGAACTTGTGGGGCCACAAGCATTTGGCTACGAAGTGGAATACCGACCTGTAGAGGGATCACATGCGTGAATTAAATCTGGCCGACTTAGACGATATGGCCTTAGGTGCCACTCTGCTTGGCGCTGGTGGTGGCGGCGATCCTTATATCGGTCGCTTAATGGTGCACCAGGCAATGGAAACCTATGGCGCAATTCGAATCGTCGAACCAAGCGATCTGGACCCTGACGGTTTGGTGGTCACGGTCGCCGGCATTGGCGCACCTACAGTGATTGCAGAGAAGCCGCCTGCTGGTCCGGAGTTTGTGGGTGCGGCTCGCGCGCTTGCAAGGTATCTAGGAAAAGAACCAGTGGCAGTAATGCCTATCGAGGTAGGCGGGCTCAATACGCTTATTCCGATGGCGGCGGCCGCGGAGATGGGTTTACCAGTTATCGATGCTGATTCGATGCGACGAGCATTTCCACAAATTGAAATGACCACTTTCACTTTGGCGGGAATTACTGCAACGCCAATGGCTATGGCAGACATTAAGGGAAATGTCGTAGTCTTTAATACGACTTCAAATCAAGTTGCCGAAAAGCTTGCACGCGTCACCGTCATGGAGCTGGGAATGTCAGCTGCTATGTCTGCATATTCCATGTCTGTTGCCGAAGTAGCGAAGTACGGTATTCAAGGTTCCATGACTTACTGCGTTGATCTCGGGCGCAAACTCTCGGCAGTACAACGCGGCGAGCGAGGCGCCTTCGATAAGTTCCTAGCTTTTGCTGAAGGCAAGCGAGTCTTCTCCGGCAAGATCATCGATCTTGATCGGCGGACCACTGCAGGCTTTGCGCGTGGCACAGTCGTTATCGAACATCTGAATGACCCCAGCAGGATTATGAGGATCGAAATTCAAAACGAGTTCCTCATCGCCTTCGAAGATGGCCGCCCCATCATCACGGCCCCCGATTTGATCTGCATCCTTGATCACGAGAATGCCGCGCCGATCACCACGGAGACCCTGGCCTTTGGCCAACGGGTCGACGTAGTCGGTCTGCCCTGCGCACCTGAATGGCACCAACCGGGGATGCTTGAACTCGTTGGCCCTACAGCTTTCGGCTATGAAGTGCCCTATATCCCTATCTCCGAGTTCCGGGGCTAAGGGAGCTATGAGCGCGACTTACTGTGCCAAACGTCCCTATCTTCTGGAAATGGTGGGCGGCACGCCCATTGGCACCGCTGCCGATAAGCCCTACCGTCGCCCTCTAGGCCCCCTGATGGGGGCTCGACTGGATCGTCAGCTGGATCAAAGGAGTGGCAGATGCGTGAATTAACCCTGGAGGATCTCGATGACATGGTGCTGGGGGCGACCTTGCTCGGCGCCGGCGGTGGTGGAGATCCCTATATCGCTCGCTTGATGGTGCGCCAAGCCATGGAGGATTTCGGCTCCGTCATGATCGCTTCGCCCGATGAATTAGATCCAGATGGCTTGGTACTTACCACCGCGGTTATTGGTGCCCCCACGGTGATCTCGGAGAAGGTCCCTGCCGGGCCAGAGTTTGTGGGGTGCGTGAATTCACTTGCCGCATATCTAGGTAAGAAGCCAGTCGCCATCATGCCGATCGAAGTGGGTGGCATGAACACACTTATTCCGATTGCCGTCGCTGCAGAAATGGGTCTGCCTGTGATTGATGCAGACTCCATGCGTCGGGCTTTCCCACAAATTGAAATGACTGTCTTTACCCTTGCTGGAATTCCAGCATCGCCGATGAGCGTCGCAGATGAAAAAGGAAACGTGGTGGTCTTTCAAACGACCACTAATCAAGTTGCTGAGAAGTTAGCGCGCGCCTCGGTGATGCAACTTGGAATGGCTAACGGAATCTCGTGCTACCCGATGACGGTGAAGCAGGTGCGCGAGTTTGGTATTCAAGGTTCTATGTCTTACTGCGTCGATTTGGGGCGCAAATTATCTGCCGTGCAACGTGGTGAAGCTGGTGCTTACGATGCCTTCCTAGAATTTTCTGGCGGACAGAAGTACTTCTCCGGAAAGGTGATTGATATCGATCGCCGCACCACGGAAGGTTTTGCGAAAGGCACCCTGGTCGTTGAGCATCTTACGGATCCCACGCGCACAATGCGTATCGAGATTCAGAACGAGCTTCTCATGGCTTTTGAAGACGGAAAGCCGGTAGTCACAACTCCAGATCTGATTTGCATTCTCGATCATGAGAACGCGCAACCCATTACTACCGAAACTCTCGCTTTCGGCCAGCGGGTAGACGTTATTGGTCTACCTTGTGCACCGGAGTGGCACCAAGAGGGCATGCTCGAACTCGTAGGACCCAAAGCATTTGGTTATGACGTCCCTTATACGCCGATGGAAGGAGCCAGAAAATGAGTCGTCTACGTATAGGTATTGACGTAGGTGGAACCAACACCGACGCTGTTGTGGTCGATCAAGATGGCAACGTGCTTGCAAGCACGAAGGCTGCCACCACACTCGATCCATCAGATGGCATTGCGGCTGCCCTCAAGGCCGTCATCGAGGGCATCGACAAGAGCCACATTAAGCAGGCGATGCTCGGAACTACTCATCCGGCAAATGCCATTATTCAGCGCAAGGATCTTCAGCAGGTAGGCGTATTGCGCCTTGCGGCACCCTCTTCCTTGGCTATTCGTCCAGGTGCGGCTTGGCCAAAAGATTTGCACGCCACCGTTATTGGGCCGTCTGCCATCATCAAGGGTGGATACGAGTACGACGGTAGCGAGATCTCGCCGTTAGATGAACAAGCAGTTCGTGATTTTGCGCAGAAGTGCAAGGGCGTAGTGAACGCGATTGCGGTCAGCTGCGCGTTCGCTCCCGCAAATTACGAGCAAGAGTTGCGGGCTGCAGCAATCATCGCTGAAGAGCTCGGTGAAGATTTCGCAGTTTCACTCTCTCACCAAGTAGGTGCAATCGGACTACTTGAGCGCGAAAATGCCACCATTTTGAATGCCTCACTCTTCGGTGTTGCTAAGCGCGTCGTTGACGGTTTTCAGAGCGCGTTGCTCAGTCATGGCCTCAAAGTGGACTCATATCTCACGCAGAACGATGGCACTTTGATGACAGCCGAAGAGGCCATCCGCTTGCCAATTCTCACTGTGGGGTCTGGACCCACTAACTCAATGCGTGGAGCATGTGCGCTCGCCAAACTCTCCGATGCCTTAGTGATCGATGTCGGTGGCACATCGGCCGACGTGGGAATCTTGATTGATGGTTTCCCGCGCGAGTCTTCTGCCGCAGTTGAAGTTGGCGGCGTGCGCACAAATTTCCGCATGCCGGACTTGATTTCGATAGGTCTTGGCGGTGGCACCCTCGTTCGCGAAGAGGATGGTGGAGTTCGCGTAGGTCCAGATTCGGTGGGTTATCGCGTAGTCACTGAGGCGCTGATCACCGGTGGTTCCACACTTACGCTCTCCGATATTTCCACCAAGGGCGGTCGCCTCGATGGTTTTGGTGATGCTTCCAAGGTCTCCGGTGTCAAAGATGCCACAGTTACTGCTGCACTCGCGTGGGTCGATGAGCAAGTACAAATCCTCTGTGATCGCATGAAAGCCAGTCGTACTTCGCTCCCACTTATTGCGGTGGGTGGAGGTTCACACTTGGTACCGGACAGCATTCCTGGAGTCGCCGGAGTTATCCGCCCGGCACATCACTCAGTAGCGAATGCTTTCGGTGCTGCGATTGCCGAAGCCTCGGGAGCTGTTGATCGCGTTTATCGCTACGAAGCCGAGGGCCGTGATGCATGTCTTGATGATGCCAAGCGACTGGCAACGGAGGCGGCCATTCGCGCTGGTGCTGACGTTGATCATGTACGCATCACTTCTGTGGTTGAAGTACCGATGAGTTACTTGCCTGGTCAAGGTTGCCGAGTCCAAGTTAAGGCTGCCGGACCACTCGCTATTCACTAAACGAACTCACTCAACGTACTTACGTCAGGGGAGACTATGTCGGAACATCTCACAGCTGGGGAGATTTACCGACGCTATAACGAGGCAGAGAATCGTAAAGATTCTGAGGGGACTGGTCGTTACATCGCTCAAGATCTTTACGTAGAGATCAATGGCGCTCCCGAAGTTGCTTCCGCGGAAGCAGATGCAATTGCTATGAATGAATTATATGCGTGTTATCCCGATTATCGACGTGAGATTCTGGAGATGATCGAAGCGGGTGATCGGGTAACTGTCTTGTGGAGTATGCGCGGAACCCCAGCGCCCGCGGTCGCCGGAGAGCTTGGCGAACTCGATGTAAGGGGCGTCTCGGTAGTAACTGCTAATGGCAAAGTAATGACACGTGCATCGCTCTTCATGGAGAGTGGGGCATTGGATGCTGTACTCAAGAGAGCGCAACAGGGATAGCATCGAAATATCAGCTCGCAGTATGAATTCAGGAGGATGACGCGATGGCCCAGAACTTGATGCCTATGGCCGATTGCCATAACGACCTCTTGCTTGGTGTACTTCATCAGCAGGAGCGCGGAATTGCAGATCCTTTTGGTGACTTCTGGCTACCACAGCTCAAGGCTGGGGGAGTAGCGCTCCAAGTCCTGCCGGTATATGTGGAAGAACAATTCATCGGTGAAGGTGCGCTACGTCGGACGCTCCTACTGCTCGAATGTGCCTGGAAGATCGAAGAAAAATACAAATCTGAGGTAGCAATTTGTCTTAACCGTGGCGATATTGCGAAAGCGATGTCTGAAAGCAAAATCGCTCTCATCCTTGCGCTCGAGGGTTCTGAAGGCATGGGGAGCAGCCTCGAAGTTGTTGATGTATTCCACCGCATGGGCGTGCGCATGATGTCGCTCTCGTGGAATCGCCGGACGATGATGGCAGACGGCATAGGAGAGCGAGATACGGGTGGCAAGCTCACCGCACTCGGTGTGCAAGCGGTGGCCGAATTAGAGCGACTTGGAATTGTGCTCGACATTAGCCATCTTTCAGAGAATGGCTTTTGGCACGTGAATGAAGTGGCGAAGAAGCCATTTATTGCGAGTCACTCTTCTTGTTATGAATTGCGCGATCATCCACGAAATCTGCGTGACGCTCAATTGAAGGCGGTCGCCGCATCCGGTGGTTTTGTGGCGCTGAACGGTTTCGGTGAATTTCTATCGAAGACGCCTACCGTGGAGAGCTATTTGGATCATGCGGAGTATGCGGTCAACATGATCGGCTCCCAGAGTGTTGCCCTGGGCTTAGATTTTATGAAGGA
>RGER01000064.1 GCA_009917815.1 Actinomycetota bacterium | reverse complement strand
CCATTCGCTGCCCAGACCTGGTTAACCGTCAGCCCCGGTGCTCCTTGGGTTGCGAGATACGAGGCGAGCGATGCACGAAGCTCCACAGCATCACGGTCTGGATAACGATTGAGACCCATGGCAATACGCGATATTTCATGGCGAATTTCATTTACGACGACGTCCGGAAGAGCATAGGGATTCTCATTGGTATTAAGCCGAACAGCTACATCAATTTGGGGCGCACCATAAGGGTGTGCATCTCTGAGATCATCGCGAATAGGAAGCCACTGAGGCCACATGCTTTCACCCATGAAGGTGCTCGCCCTCTTCAAAACGGGCAGTGATAGCTTCACCGTGTGCGGGAAGATCCTCAGCTCGGGCGAGAGTAATGACGTACTCGCCTACCTCTTGAAGCGCAGCCTTGTTGTACTCAATTAAATGCACCCCTCGCAAGAAAGTTTGCACAGACAATCCGCTTGAATGACAAGCACAGCCGCCTGTAGGAAGAACATGATTGGAGCCTGCACAATAATCGCCTAAGGAGACGGGTGAATGGGGTCCCACAAATATCGCGCCAGCATTCTTCACTTGTTCGGCAACTTTACGGGCATTCTTCGTCTGAATCTCTAGATGCTCTGCGGCATACGCATCCACTACTTTGAGCCCTTGATCGATATCTCGCACCAGAATTGTTTTGGATTGAGTGCCAGCCAAAGCGATCGCGATTCGATCACCATGCTTCGTGAGAGTAATTCGGTTCGCTAATGCAATATCAACAGCATCGGCAAGCGCTTCACTTGTGGTTACTAGCACCGCGGCAGCCAGCGTGTCGTGCTCTGCTTGACTAATGAGATCGGCTGCCACATGTTCTGCATCTGCTGATTCATCAGCCAAAATGGCGATCTCAGTTGGCCCGGCTTCGGAATCGATCCCAATTAAGCCACGTAGATATCGCTTTGCGGCAGCGACGTACACATTTCCAGGCCCAGTGACAATATCAACTGGAGCACATCCCTCTGCATAACCATAAGCGAACATAGCAATCGCCTGAGCACCCCCGACTGCATACACTTCGGTAATTCCAAGAAGGCCGCAGGCTGCAAGAATTGTGGGGTGGGGGTACCCGCCATGGTCTTTTTGTGGGGGCGAAGCGACCGCGATGCTCGCAACTCCGGCTATCTGCGCAGGGACCACGTTCATCACCACGCTACTCGGATACACAGCCAAGCCTCCGGGAACATAGAGGCCCACGCGCTCTACAGGAATCCATTTCTCGGTGACCGTTCCGCCTGGAGCAACTTCTGTGATGTGCGCAGGGCGCCGTTGATCTTCATGAACGATGCGAGCGCGACGAATCGACTCTAAGAGCGCCAAGCGCACGTCTGGGGCGAGCGCACCGAGCGAGGCATTGATGACATCCTGCGGTACGCGAAGCGATGGTGGCCGAATGCCATCGAATTCCTCACAGAGATCAAAGAGCGCGCTTTCGCCGCCCGCAGCTACTCGCTCGATAATCGGCTTGACCCGCGAAAGGACGCTCTCCACGTCGACGCCCGCACGGGGCATAAGTGAGCGCAAGTGGCCGCGATCAGATCGCAGATCAGGACGTAGATCGACTCGCTCCAACGGGTCACCTCCCTTGTCTCGGTCTCGTGTGGGGTGCTCTCTCGCATATCTGAGGCACCCAGTCTAGATGAGAGCTCAGGATGCAGGATTGCAATTCTCCTCTACGCTCGTAAACGTGGATGTGATCCCGCTCTTCCCGCTTTCAGTCTTGCTGGTGCCAGGACTCGTGTTACCCCTTCACATTTTTGAGCCACGCTACAGACAGATGGTGAGCGATCTCATGACTCTCCCGGCGGAGAAGCGAGAGTTTGGACTTATTTCGCTCCGCCGAGATGGCGACCTATCACGCGATGGCATTGCAGCTATGGTTCGAACTGGTACCGCTGCGCGCATTGATGAGGTCACTGAATTAGGTGACGGACGGAGCAATATTTCAACAGTGGGTACTCGCAGGTTTCGAATATTGGAGCTACTGCCGAGCGATACATATTTCAAAGCACGAGTGGAGTGGCTCGACGAAAACATCACCACGGAAAGCTCGGAGTTGGCAGGGGCGACCATGAAGAGTTTTTACGAATACACACGAGTTCTCTCGGCGAATGGTTTGCCTCACATTGATGCGCCCGGCGGATTGCCAGATGATCCAAATCTTGTTTCGTACATCGTCGCAACTTCTGCGCTTTTCGATAGTAGAGAAAAGCAAGAGTTGTTAGACATCGATACCACGGACGAACGTTTAGAAAAATCTCGGGAACTCCTCGATAGGGAGCGCAGGATTATTTCGACGATCCCTTCACTGCCCGCTTCAGATCTTGCAGATAGCGAAGTCTGCCCGAACTAAGACCTGCAAATATCTGCAAAAGTTGCGTTGGTAGCGCGGAGTAAATCTGTCGGAGAAATCTCAATATCGAAACCCCGCTTGCCACCGCTCACAAAGACTGTATCGAAGAGTTGAGCAGTCTCATCAATTGAAGTAGGCAATGCCTTGCGCTGCCCTATGGGAGATATTCCACCCACAACATAGCCAGAGCTGCGCTCTGCGGAGAGAGGTACCGCCATCTCGGCTCTTTTGAAACCGAGCGACATCGCTAATTTCTTTAGATCGAGTTTCTCACTCACCGGGATGACGCCCACCACCAACTTTTCACCAGAGTCTGCAACGTTTGCCATGAGTGTCTTGAAAACTCGGGCTGGGTCTACTCCAAGTGCTGCTGCCGCCTCAAGGCCAAAAGACTCTGCTCGTGCATCGTGGTCATAAAAATGATCCACCCACGGTATGGAGAGTTCGCTCAAGAGTTTTGTTGCCGAAGTTGCCGGACTCACGCCAAACAACCTGCCCCAAAGAGCGCCTTGAGATCAGCGCTCAAGGATGGTGTGACGCGAACGCGTAGTCCCTCTTCAATTTTGAGAAGCGTACTTTGACCTGCACTCTCCAATCGCACCTGCACGTCTGTCGTTCCCGGATGAGTTCTTAGGATTTCCTTCAGCCGTTCGACATTAGGTTGTGTACATAAAGCCACCGGCATAGTGACACAGAGAGGTCCTCGCGCACCGACGGAGATATCGGGAACTGTCATTTCCATAGCGAAGAGGCGTGCTTGCTCCTCACGCTTATCCACTCTGCCTCGAATAATGACGATCGAATCTTCTACGAGAGAATTCGCATGCGCATTATATGCATTTGAGAAAAAGTTAACATCGATAACGCCTTCGAGATCTTCTAGCGTGACGATGGCCCATGCATCACCCTTGCGGGAAACCTTGCGCTGAATTCCTGTAATGAGCCCACCCACCGAGACGATCTGCTCGTGAGCAACATCCTCGCCAGCCAATGAACTGATGCTTCGATCAACTTGGCGAGCCAGAACATGTTCAACTCCGAGCAAAGGGTGATCTGAAACATAAAGACCGAGCATCTCTCGTTCGTAGGCAAGCAACAGAGTTTCAGCGCGTTTATTCTCCATGACAGAATCAATTGCTTCTAAGTGAACGGCCATTAGCCCTCGACGAGTATGCCCGAGCGAATCGAAAGCGCCGGCTTTTATGAGTGATTCAACGGTCTTCTTACTACAGGCTTGCGCGTCAGCCTTCGCAAGGTAATCGCCAAAACTTTGAAACCGTCCCTTTTCATGGCGTGCGCCCACGATAGAGGCCACCACACCCGCACCTACGTTGCGGACTGCAGCAAGCCCAAAGCGAATATCAGTACCTCGTGGTGTGAAGTCAGCATCTGACTCATTGACATCTGGCGGGAGGACCTTGATACCCATCCTGCGGCATTCGTTGAGATAGAGCGCACTCTTATCTTTGTCATCACGAACGCTGGTGAGCAATGCCGCCATGTACTCGGCAGGATAATTAGCTTTGAGATACGCGGTCCAATATGAAACGAGACCGTAACCCGCCGCGTGCGACTTGTTGAATGCATAGTCAGCGAATGGAACGAGCGTGTCCCAAAGTTTCTTAATAGTCTTCTCTGAGTAATTATTCGCGATCATGCCGTCGCGAAATGGTACGTACTCTTTATCGAGAATCTCGGCTTTCTTTTTACCCATCGCCTTGCGGAGCAAATCGGCCGCGCCGAGAGAGTAGCCAGCCAGGCGCTGGGCCAATCGAATTACTTGCTCCTGGTAAACGATAAGCCCATAAGTATCTCCGAGCACTTCGTTGAGGGCCTCGGCGGCCTCTTCTACAAGCGGTTGCACGGGCTTTCGATTGTTCTTGCGATCAGCGTAATCGTTATGGGCGTTAGCTCCCATTGGCCCTGGACGATATAGCGCAAGAACGGCGGTGATATCTTCGAAGGAATCCGGCGCCAAAGATCGAAGTAGCGCCCGCATCGGTCCGCCATCGAGTTGAAAGACACCCAATGTGTCTCCGCGCGAGAGCAACTGATAGGTATTCAAGTCAGTGAGTGGAAGTTCCTCGAGAACTACGGTTTCATCACGGTTAGCTTTGATATTGAGTAAGCAATCGTCAAGCACTGTCAAGTTACGCAGTCCCAAGAAATCCATCTTTAGCAAGCCAAGGGCTTCGCATGCGCCCATATCGAACTGGGTGATGATCGCACCATCAGCTTCGCGTTGATGCACCGGAATGACATCCATCAAAGGCTTCTTACTTAAGATCACCCCAGCAGCGTGTACGCCCCATTGGCGTTTGAGCCCTTCAATACCGCGAGCTGTATCGACTACCCGACGTACATCGGGATCAGACTCATACACGGCGCGGAATTCCCCCGCTTCTGAATATCGCTCGTGCTCGGGATCAAAGATGCCCTTAAGCGGAATGTCCTTGCCCATAATCGAAGGCGGCAAAACCTTCGTAACGCGATCGCCCATCGCGAACGGATAACCGAGAACTCGTGCCGAGTCTTTAATCGCTTGCTTCGCCTTAATGGTGCCGTAGGTAATGATCTGAGCAACGTGAGTACTTCCATACCGATCGGTTGCGTAACGAATCATTTCGCTGCGGCGACGTTCATCAAAGTCAATGTCGATATCGGGCATAGATACACGTTCTGGGTTAAGGAATCGCTCGAACCCTTCGGGCACAGGGAAGTTGGGCATGAGATTGGCGCCTTCAGTAAATGAAATATCACATCTCTCGGCGATGGCCAGGGTTGCATCGCACGCTTCGGGAAAATCACGAAAGATATGGCGCATCTCCTCTGGCGATTTCAAATAGAACTCAGTGCCTTCGAACTTGAATCGCTTGGGATCTGCCAAATTCGACCCTGATTGCACGCAGAGTAAAATCTCATGTGCGTAGGAATCTTCTTGCGCCGTGTAATGCAAATCATTTGTTGCAACAAGCGGAATTTTAAGATCCTTCGCGAGCGCTAGAAGGTCATCGTTCACACGCTTTTCGATCTCTAACCCGTGATCCATGATTTCACAGAAGTAATTGCCCTCTCCGAAGATGTCACGGAAATCTGCGGCTGCCTTTTTTGCCCCCGCCTTATCGCCCATCCGAAGCCGCGTTTGGACTTCTCCACCCGGGCAGCCCGTAGTAGCAATCAATCCCTTACTGAAGCGAGAGAGCAACTCTCGATCCATACGAGGCTTGTAATACTGACCCTCAAGCGATGCCAGTGATGAGAGTTTGAAGAGATTATGTAGGCCCTCGTTATTCTCTGCGAGCATCGTGAGGTGCGTGTATGCCCCACCGCCCGAAACATCGTCTTCGCCGCCCTGAGCCCACTTCACTTTTTTGCGATCAAAGCGACTCTCCGGCGCCAGATATGCCTCGATGCCAATAATGGGATTCACACCACTTGCTTTGCCTTGCTTATAAAAGTCGAATGCTCCGAAGACATTTCCATGATCCGTCATCGCCAGGGCTGGCATCCCCAGGCGCGCGCTCGCCTCAAAGAGCTCGGTCAGCCGGGCCGCTCCATCGAGCATCGAGTACTCAGTGTGGACGTGGAGGTGAGCAAAGGAGGACACGACTAGGCAGGGTAGTCCTCTTCGCTACTCCTCACTTCGCAGGCGCGCGAGACCCCCTTCGAGGTCGGCCGGGTAGGGCGAAGTGAAATGCACCAGCTCGCCGTTCAAGGGGTGCTCAAACTCCAATTCACAAGCGTGGAGCCATTGGCGGGTGAGGCTTAATCGGTCCGCCAAGGTGGGATCGGCCCCGTAGGTGATATCTCCCACGCAGGGGTGGCGGAGCGCGGACATGTGGACCCGAATTTGGTGAGTCCGCCCCGTCTCCAAGTGAATCTCAAGGAGAGAGGCAGCCGGGAAGGCTTCCACAGTCTCGTAATGCGTGATGCTTTCGCGCCCACCTTCCATCACCGTGAAACGCCAATCGTCTTTGGGGTGGCGACCGATGGGGGCATCGACCGTACCTCGGCTGGGATCGGGGTGGCCTTGGACCAGTGCATGGTAGATCTTGGTGACCGTGCGCTGACGGAAAGCATCTTTGAGTCGGGAGTATGCGATTTCAGATTTTGCCACCACCATGAGGCCGCTGGTGCCGACATCAAGGCGCTGCACGATTCCGCGGCGCTCAGCTGCGCCCGAGGTGGTGATAGAGACTCCTAATGCTGCTAAACCACTCAAGACGTTGGCACCGCTCCAACCCAGGCTGGGATGCGCTGCCACACCTGCGGGCTTGTCAACGACAACAAAGTGATCATCTTGAAAAACTATCGCCAGGTCTGGAATCGCTTGTGGGGTGATCCCCAATTCCTGTGCGGGCTCTGGAATGAGAACATCGATCACCATATCGGTAGCCAGTCGATCTGATTTGCTCAAGCGAGCGCCATTACGAGCGAGCGTAATTCCACCTTCGGTGAGGAGTTCGGCAGCGCGCGTGCGCGAGAGTCCAAGGAGACGCGAAATTCCTGAATCCACCCGCTCACCATCGAGGCCTGCAGGGATGACAATTCGTCTTTGATCAGGCATCTGTTCGCTTTCGTTGAAAGAGCGCGGTGATAACGATGATGGTGGCAGCTAACACGACCGCTGAATCTGCCACATTAAAGATTGGCCAATGAGGTAATTCGATCCAATCAACCACGTGACCTTTCATGCCTCCTGGCGCTCGAAAGATACGGTCGCTGAGATTGCCAAAGACGCCACCGAGGATGAGTGAGAGAGGCAGCCAGAGTTCGCTTCGATGCCCGCCAAAGAGTGCAATTGCCACTCCTACCAAGAGCGAAAAGAGTGCCAAGTAAAGAGTGCTTCCTAGGCCCATACTGAAGGCTGCGCCTGAGTTGCGGACATAAGTGAAATGGAGCAGACCCGGAATGGCTTGAATGCGATGGCCATCGGAGAGGGCAGCGACCGCCCAGGTTTTGGTCACTTGATCGAGTAAAAGTATAGAAAGCGCAATCAACCAACCCGCACCCCGCAGAGGAGCGATGGCAGGGCGGAGAGTGCGGGACATGGTGTAAGTCTCTCAGGCTTCCCCCATAGGAGAAACCTCCGCCCGAGAATTCGGCGTTGTTGAGTTGTAATACCCGCATTAGCGGCATATTCTCAATTTTATGACCGCAATCAAGCGAATTGCTGTGGTTGCGACCATTCTCGCCCTCGGCTACGCCGTTGCGACGCCTTCCTCCCAGGCGCTCTCCGGAAAGTGCACGAGTGGAATCTCAGTGAAGGATGGCGTGCGCTACACGTGTGTCGGAAAAAAGTGGCAGGTGAGCCCTTTGCGCGGAACTGTGGTGGCGCTCGCCGCTGCGAGCTTGATGGATGTTGCACCCGCACTGGAACGAGGCTTCACACGAATTTATCCGCAGAGCGATCTCATCTTCTCCTTTGGTGGCTCAGGTACGTTGGCCCAACAAGCGATAAATGGAGTACCGGCGGATCTCTTTCTCTCCGCCGGTCCAGC
>RGER01000063.1 GCA_009917815.1 Actinomycetota bacterium | reverse complement strand
GGTGGCGACTGCGGTGGCTATGAATGAAATTAAAGACGCCTCCCACCTCGGCATTTCAGCAGAACATCCATCATTTTCGCTTCGCGACGTGAACCGTCGGATTATGGAGCTCGCCTCCGCGCAGTCGGCTGATATCAAGTCTGGTCTCCAAGCTAATGGTGTTCACATCTTGCCGGGGCATGCTCGATTTATTTCCGATCATGAAATCGAAGTAACTAATAATTCGGGCACTCATATTGTTGAAGCAGACGTCATATTGATTGCTACTGGCGCACGTCCGCGTATTTTGGATTCCGCGCAATCTGACGGTGAACGCATACTTACGTGGGAGCAAATTTACGGTTTGAAAGACCTTCCCCAGGACTTGATCGTCATTGGTTCCGGTGTGACCGGCGCAGAGTTTGCCTCTGCATACCTCTCACTTGGCTCTCGTGTCACACTTGTCTCCTCGCGCGATCACGTATTGCCCGGCCAAGACGTAGATGCCGCTGAAGTAATAGAAACCGTCTTCAATCGCTCAGGTGGAGTGGTGAAAGCACGGAGTCGAGCTATCGCGGTGAAGCGTGAGGGTGAGTCAGTTGTTGTCGCGTTAGAAAGCGGCGAGGAACTTCGAGGATCGCATGTCTTGTTAGCGGTCGGGTCCCTTCCCAACACGGATCAGCTTGATGTTGAAAATGCGGGAGTGAAACTCGACGATCGAGGGTTCATTGACGTCGACCGCGTATCACGCACCAATGTTCCACATGTTTATGCCGCAGGTGATTGCACGGGTGTCCTAATGTTGGCATCAGTGGCCGCGATGCAGGGTCGCATCGCGATGTGGCACGCGCTAGGCGAGGCAGTGAAGCCTCTGAATCTAGAGAGTGTTTCCGCAACAGTTTTTACCCAACCAGAAATCGCCACGGTAGGCGATGTGAGCGGAGGAGAATTCATTCTCCTACCGTTGGATACCAACGCGCGCGCAAAAATGGAACATATCGACGATGGCTTCATCAAGATATTTGCCAGAGCTAGCGTGATCGTAGGAGCGGTTATCTGTTCCCCGAGGGCGAGCGAGTTAATTCATCCCATCACTGTGGCGATAACAGGTCGGCTCACGGTTGATCAATTTGCACAATCTTTTACTGTTTACCCATCACTCTCCGGATCGCTTGCAGAAGCGGCGCGGCGACTACATCAATCTGACGATTAATTAATCTCGCAGATTGATGTTCCGGCAGTAATGGTTTCGCCCTTGGCAATCTTGAGTCCGGTGATCGTGCCACTCTTGTGAGCATTAAGTGGCTGTTCCATTTTCATGGCCTCAACCACCACGATCAGATCGCCTTCGTTCACTGTTGCGCCATCTTCAACGGCAACTTTAACCACGGTACCTTGCATCGGGGCGACGAGTGAGGCCCCTGTAGCCGCAGCGGTCGTTTTACGAGCGCCACTGCGTCGAGCGCTGGCAGATGCGGGAGCGGCGCCGCTTCCAAGTCCGGCAGGAAGGGTGACGTCGAATCGACGACCATCGACCTCAACAGAAATTGTTTCGCGAGTGCTTGGTTCTCCGCTTTCGGCAGCGCCATAGGCTGGGATTTCGTTCTTGAATTCCGTTTCAATCCAGCGAGTGTGCACTCGGAATGGTTCGTCGCAGAAATCTGCATCTCGCACGACGGCGCGATGGAAGGTTAGTGCAGTAGGCATTCCTTCGACGATGAAATCATCAAGAGCGCGGCGTGCACGTTCGAGCGCCTCTGTGCGAGTGGCCCCCGTGACAATGAGTTTTGCTAGGAGTGAATCAAAATTGCCACCCACCACATCGCCAGCGCCAAAACCAGAGTCGAGGCGCACTCCTGGCCCACTGGGAGCCACAAACTTGGTGATCTTTCCTGGTGCAGGAAGGAAGCCGCGACCGGGGTCTTCACCGTTGATACGGAATTCGATGCTGTGTCCCCGTAACACAGGATCAATGATGGTGAGCTTCTCGCCATCTGCGATGCGGAATTGTTCGCGAACTAAATCGATACCGGTGACTTCTTCAGAAACGGGGTGCTCCACCTGCAGTCGAGTATTGACTTCAAGGAAAGAGATGGTGCCATCTTGGCCGACGAGGAATTCACACGTACCCGCGCCCACGTAGGCAGCTTCCTTCATGATCGCCTTAGATGCGCGATATAACTCAGCTATTTGAGCCTCACTCAAAAATGGCGCGGGTGCTTCTTCCACAAGTTTTTGGTGGCGGCGTTGCAACGAACAATCCCGCGTACTGATGACGGAGATATTTCCGTGCGAATCAGCAAGAACCTGGGTTTCTACGTGACGGGGCTTATCCAAATAGCGTTCAACGAAGCACTCGCCGCGACCAAACGCAGCAACGGCCTCGCGGACTGCAGAGTCGTAGAGTTCGGCAACTTCTTCCAGGTTGCGAGCGACCTTGAGTCCTCGTCCACCACCACCAAATGCTGCCTTAATCGCGATTGGTAAGCCGTGTTTTTTAGCAAAGGCAACGACTTCGTCAGCACCTGTAACGGGATCTTTTGTTCCGGCTACAAGTGGAGCACCCGCGCGTTGTGCAATATGGCGCGCGGCTACTTTGTCTCCGAGCGAACGTATTGCAGCAGGCGGTGGTCCGATCCACGTGAGCCCAGCATCGATGACAGCTTGCGCAAACTCTGCATTCTCCGAAAGGAAACCGTAACCAGGGTGGATCGCATCTGCACCACTCTTGGTCGCGGCGCCGATGATCTTGTCGAAGAGTAGATATGAATCTGCCGCGGTGCTCCCGCCCAGGGCGATCGCTTCGTCTGCGGCTTTGACGTGGAGTGAATCAATATCAGGTTCGGCATAGACGGCAACGCTGGCCAAGCCATGGTCGCGGGCGGCTCGGGCAACCCGGATTGCTATTTCGCCGCGGTTGGCGATGAGGACTTTACGCACCCCCACAGGCTAGCGCCTGGCCCTACTCAGCTTTAAACCGCACGCTCGGCAGGTCGGGTGAGGAAGGTCTCCCAGCCGAGCCCATGTCGTGCAAAGAGCTCACGCAACGTCGGCAAGCT
The DNA here is from genome assembly GCA_009917815.1 of Actinomycetota bacterium. GTDB lineage: Bacteria > Actinomycetota > Actinomycetes > Nanopelagicales > Nanopelagicaceae. The sequence continues at coordinate 4,919 of RGER01000063.1, read as the reverse complement.
GAGCCCTTCCACGTTGGAGGGGTCTCCGTGAATCGAGGCCACCAGCGGCCCCCCGAGTGAGTCAATAGTGAAAGAACCGGCCACCTGGAGCGGCTCTCCCGTGGCTATGTAGGCAGCTATCTCTGCCGCACTCATATCAACAATGGTGACATCGGTGGAGGTCAGGGCACGTTCCACTTTTCCGTTCGCAATGTTGATTAACGCATGCCCTGTGTGCAGAGTGCCGGTGCGGCCACTCATCTGGTGCAGTCGTTCCTTAGCTACTTCTGGAGTGCCTGGTTTTCCATAGGCAACTCCATCGAGTTCAAAGACAGAGTCACAACCGATGATGAACCCATCACTTCTTTTCGGATTAATGGCGGATGCTTTGCGAAGCGCAAGCTCGTAGGCCAATTCCTTGGGGCGAAGAGCGAGGAGTTCGGGCGTCTCTTCGTCGATACCGCTGACAATTATTTCCGGCGTAATACCTGACCTGCGAAGGAGAGCGTGTCTGGCAGGAGAGGCTGAAGCCAGGATGACGTGTGGTGCCATCAGTGAAATTGTGGCGATCCCCAAGCGCCGGATAAAGGTGTGCGCATAATGGGCCGTCCCCAATGGGAGATGGGTGTCGCCGACGCTTCAGCGTTTCGTCGTGCACTCACAAGTGCCATCGCCGCCACGATTGCTGCCACCTCTTCGGGCGTGGGGTTTCCACTGATTTGAAAGCCCGACACGGATGAAGCGGAGTTCTCTGGCGCCATGTTAGAGAGGAATGTTTCCGTGTTTACGAGCCGGACGCGTTTCACGCTTATTACGCAAGGCACGCAGTGCGCGCACTACGTGGGCGCGAGTATCCCGCGGCGGAATAACCGCATCGACATATCCGCGTTCAGCCGCAATAAAAGGATTGGCGAACGTATCTTCATACTCTGTTACTAATTCAGCGCGCCGCTTCTCCGGATTCTTAGCATCTGCTAATTCTTTCCGGTAAAGAATATTCACAGCTCCCTGAGCTCCCATAACCGCCACTTGCGCGGTGGGCCAGGCGAGATTCACATCTGCACCGAGGTGCTTGGACCCCATGACGTCGTAAGCCCCTCCATACGCTTTGCGAGTAATGACGGTGATGAGTGGCACGGTGGCCTCGGCATACGCATAGAGCAGCTTGGCGCCGCGACGGATAATTCCGTTCCACTCTTGATCAGTGCCTGGCAAGAAACCTGGAACGTCTACCAATGTGATGACTGGAATGTTGAACGCATCGCAAGTGCGCACGAAGCGAGCAGCTTTTTCGCTGGCATCGATATCGAGTGTGCCTGCGAGTTGCATCGGTTGGTTTGCCACGATACCCACTGAGTGGCCCTCCACACGCCCGTAGCCCACCAAGATATTTGGCGCGAAGAGAGCGTGCACTTCCAAGAAGTCTTCATCGTCAAGAATTGCTTCGATGACACGCTTCATGTCGTAGGGCTGGTTGGCGCTGTCCGGAATCAGTTTGTCGAGTGCGGCATCGGTATCGTTAATCTCCAGATCGGCAATCGTTGGAAATGCGGGAACTGGATCCATGTTGTTGCTCGGGAGGTATGAGAGCAGTGACTTCACATACTCGATCGCATCTTCTTCGTCGTGACCCATGTAGTGAGCGACGCCGCTTTTGGTGTTATGTGTGCGCGCACCACCGAGCTCTTCAAACTCCACATCTTCACCGGTAACTGTCTTGATAACTTCTGGCCCGGTGATGAACATGTGTGACGTCTTATCTACCATCACAATAAAGTCCGTCATCGCCGGGGAGTAGACCGCGCCACCAGCGCAAGGCCCCATCACGAGCGAAATTTGTGGGATGACTCCAGATGAGTGTGCATTGCGCTTAAAGATTTCAGCGTAGAGACCGAGTGCAACCACACCCTCTTGAATACGCGCACCACCTGAATCGTTGATGCCAATCATTGGGGCACCAATTTTCAAGGCGAAGTCCATCACCTTTACGATTTTTTCGCCGAAGACTTCACCAAGGCTGCCACCGAAAACGGTGAAGTCTTGGGCGAAGACGCAGACTGTGCGCCCATCGACAGTTCCATGGCCGGTGACCACACCGTCGCCGTAAGGGCGGGATTCAGCCATATCGAAATTCACTGATCGGTGGCGAGCAAACTCATCGAATTCCACGAAGGAACCTTCGTCGAGCAGGAGCGCGATGCGCTCGCGAGCAGTCTTCTTGCCCCGCGCATGCTGCTTCTCGATCGCTCGCTCCGAGCCTGCGTGGATAGCGGCATCAATGCGGTTACCGAGATCCTCGATTTTGCCCGCGGTCGTGTGAATGTCGCTCATGCTCCCTCAATCTCTCGTCTACGAGATTTTTCCCGATTCATGTCCTACGGTACTGAACATGACCTGGCCATCCACCCCACGACTCCCACTTGATCGGGAACTCCTGGTCCGCCTGCTGGAATCCTGCCTGCCGGCCGCTGCGATCCACGTCGTGGAGAGCACGGGATCGACCAATACTGACCTGGTCAATCAAGCGAAATCTGATCGTGCGGCGCTATTGGTGGCCGAAGAACAGAGCGCGGGGCGAGGTCGCCTCGATCGAACCTGGATCGCCCCCAAGAGGAGCGGTCTGCTCTTTTCACTTTATTGGCCCGCGCCTCTTCTGATGGCTCCGCTTCTCATGGGAGTGGCTGCGGCTGATGCGCTGCGCGCTACCACCACCATTCCGGTCTCATTGAAGTGGCCAAATGATTTGATGGTGAGCGATCGAAAATTAGGCGGCATCCTGGCGAGTTCATCGGGCGCAGGGGTAGTCATCGGGGTGGGAATCAACGTTTCACTTACAGATGATGAGAAGCCCGACGATCGCGCTACTTCAATCGTGATGGAGCGCGACCAAGCACCGCCACGCGAGGTGCTCCTCGCCGAAATCGTTCAACGCTTTTCCGAGTTGACCTTGATCGACGGCGCAGGCTTTCTTGAACGCTACAAAACTCTCTCATCCACAATCGGTTCGAGAGTGCGCGCAGAGATGGTCAAAGGAGAGTCAATCGTGGGCAGGGCGGTGGGAATTAATTCAAGTGGAGCACTGCTGATTAACAACGATGCAGGGGAGCACGTACTCACTGCTGGTGATGTTTTCCATCTCCGGTAAAGACAAATTTGCCATAACTCCAGTAACGGAAGATGGTACCTAGCCCTACGCCAATCACATTTCCACTGATGTTGTCTGCAAGGCTCGAATCGAAATGCAAGAGATAACGAGAGATTCCTAAAGTGCCGGCAGCAATGGCCACACCAACGGCATTGAGTGTGAGAAAAGTTGCTATTTCCCTACTGAGCGATGAAGTTTTTCGATGGCTCCAGGTGAAGAGTCGATTTCCGGCAAAGGCCACCGCCGTGGAGATCACCCCAGCTAGTACGAGTCCAAGAACAGGATGTGCGGCAAGTGGGGCTGGGGATGAATGTACGAGGAGGTTGAACGCGGTGAAGTTCGCCACATAGGCAATGCCGCCCACCACCCCGAACTGGAGTAACTCCATGGCTCGCTTCTTCAACACGAAGTGGAGCCTAGCGCCCGTAGGCTGGGGGTATGACGCCTCGCCAAAGTACACCACCAATCGTGGGAGTTATCGGTGGCGGGCAGCTCGCTCGAATGATGGCCGCACCTGCGGGGGCGCTCGGGATTCACATTCGGCTGCTGGCGGAGTCAGCGCATGAATGTGCCACCGAAGTCATTGCTGATGTGGTGGTGGGAGATTTTCGCGATTACGAAACGTTAAAGACATTTGTTTCAAGTTGCGATGTAGTCACCTTCGACCATGAGCATGTGCCTAACGCTCTTCTTCGTCGACTTGCAAGCGAAGGGATGGAAGCAAAACTGCAACCTGGTCCCAACGCGCTTCAGTACGCCCAAGAGAAGGTGAAGATGCGCGAACTCGTGTCACCTGATCTCTCGCCACGCTGGAAACAAGTCTCTCATATTGATGAAGCTCGCGATTTCGGTTTTCCGCTCGTTGCGAAGTCGTTAATCGGCGGGTATGACGGTAAGGGCGTGTGGCGAGTGGAGAGCGAGGCAGAACTCTCAGAATTACTCAGGCATGGGGGATTACTTCTTGAAGAATTAGTTCCCTTCGATGCAGAAATATCAGTCTTGGTAGCGCGCTCACCGCATGGACAAGCGGCTGTTTGGGCGGTGACGGAAACCATTCAAGAAAATGGGATCTGCGTGCAAACCGTGACTCCGGCTTCCCAGCTTTCTGATGAATTAGCTGGCAAGGCGCAGTCAATTGCGCTCAAGATCGCCGAACAGACTGGAGTCGTGGGTGTCATGGCAGTCGAGATGTTCGTGGTCGGGGAACGTCTCTTAGTAAATGAATTAGCGATGCGCCCACACAACTCTGGACATTGGAGCATCGAAGGGGCGATCACTTCACAATTCGAACAGCATCTTCGTGCCGTACTGGATCTTCCTTTGGGGGCAACCGAAATGAGGGCAAGGCACGTGGTGATGGGAAATATCTTGGGCGGGGATAAGGCAGATCTTCACCGCGCCTTCCTCCATCTCTTTGCACGTGATCCTGGACTCAAAGTCCATCTCTATGGGAAAGAGGTGCGACTTGGCCGTAAAGTGGGGCACGTTACTTTGTTGGGTGAAGATGCGAAGCGCCTCAGAGCGCGGGCCCTTCACGCAACCGAGTTCTTCGCTGGCAGAGTTGGAGAGCATGATGAGTAAGCCACTTGTGGCGATCGTGATGGGCTCGGATTCTGATTGGCCAGTCATGGAGGCGGCCGCCAACATTCTCAAAGAATTAGGCATCGCCCATGACGTTTCAGTGCTCTCGGCCCATCGCATGCCAGAAGAAATGATGGCTTTTGGCAAGGAAGCACTCTCGGCGGGATATCGCGTGGTCATCGCTGGTGCAGGAGGCGCGGCGCATCTCCCCGGA
>RGER01000062.1 GCA_009917815.1 Actinomycetota bacterium | reverse complement strand
CGAGGAGCGTCCCACTGACGGCACGCCAGTCGTTGATGTAGACCGTGGCGGAAAGATCACCTGGCACGGTCCCGGACAGATGGTCTGTTACCCCGTCATCGCTCTTGCAGAGAAATTTGATGTTGTCGGATACGTGCGCCTGCTTGAAGAGATGATGATGGCCGCGCTCGCAGATCTCGGTCTAGAGACTCTGCAAATCCCCGGACGTTCCGGGGTCTGGCTGGCAGCCGGTGATAACGCACCGGAGCGCAAGATTGCGGCGATCGGAGTGCGTATTGCGAGCGGAGTAACAACTCATGGCTTTGCAATCAACTGTAATCCGGATCTAACGTGGTTTGATCGCATCATTCCGTGTGGCATTACCGATGCGGGAGTGACTTCGCTTTCGCGTGAACTGAAGCGAGAAGTAACCATTAATGAACTACGCCCCTTTGTCGAGAAACGTCTCATCGAATACTTACCGCGTGTTATGAAAGGTGCCTAACATGACGATGGCGCCTGAAGGCAGAAAGCTCCTCCGCATCGAAGCTCGAAATTCTGAAACTCCAATCGAACGCAAACCTGAGTGGATCAGAACGCGAGCCACCATGGGCCCGGAGTACACGGCACTGCAGAAATTGGTGAAGAGCGAAGGCTTACACACGGTCTGCCAAGCCGCCGCGTGCCCCAACATCTTTGAATGCTGGGAAGATAAGGAAGCAACTTTTCTCATCGGCGGATCCCAATGCACGAGACGTTGTGACTTCTGCAATATTGATACCGGAAAGCCTGATGCGCTCGATCGTGATGAGCCCCGCCGCGTCGGCGAATCTGTGGCCACGATGGGACTTAAGTACGCAACCATTACGGGTGTCGCGCGCGACGATCTGGAAGATGAAGGTTCCTGGCTCTACGCAGAAACCGTGCGTCAAGTTCACGCACAGAACCCTGGTACCGGAGTGGAATTACTGGCACCCGACTTCAGCGGCCACGAACACTTGCTCAATCCAGTCTTTGAATCGCGTCCCGAAGTTTTTGCGCACAACGTAGAAACTGTGCCGCGAATCTTCAAACGTATTCGCCCTGCATTTACGTACGAGCGAAGTTTGCAGGTCATCACTATGGCGCGCGATTTTGGTTTGATCACGAAATCTAATTTGATCCTTGGAATGGGTGAGAGCCGCGAAGAAGTTTCCCAAGCATTACGAGATCTTCGAGGTGCGGGCTGTGACCTCATCACCATTACTCAATACCTGCGCCCCTCCCCTCGTCATCACCCTGTTGAACGGTGGGTCAGGCCCGAAGAATTCGTAGAACTCAAATCCGAGGCTGACGAGATCGGTTTCCTCGGAGTGATGAGTGGACCTTTGGTTCGCTCCTCATACCGAGCTGGCCGCCTCTACAACCAGGCTCTCGCCCAGCGCGCCGCAACCTCCCAGAACACCCACTAGAAGAGGTAACCTCTACCACCATGGCAACGAACAAATCCGCGTCTGCAAAGAAGGCGCCCATCAAGACCAAAGCCGAGATCAAAGCCGCCCAAAAAGCGGCCAAACTCGCTCGTAAAGCAAACAAGCCAAAGCGCTTTGCGCAGATCCGCGAGGCGTACACACTCACCCGCGAGCGCGATAGCAAGATCGGTATTTGGATCGGTGGCACCTTCGGCCTCACGTGGGCACTCTGTATTGCGCTCGGCTTTATCTTCGGAAGCCCGATCTACGCCACCGTTATTTCACTTCCAGTTGCCGTACTTGCCGCTGTCTTCCTCTTCTCGCGCCGCGCAGAGAAGAGCGCGTACGACACTCTCGAAGGCACCACCGGTGCTGGCGCCTCGGTACTGATGTCCATCCGCAAAGGTTGGACCACTGAGCCCGCGGTGGAAGTAAATAAGGCGCAATCCATGGTGCACCGTTCCATCGGTCGTCCGGGAATCGTGCTTGTGGGCGAAGGTGGCAACGACGTGCGCTCCCTGATGCTCGACCAACGGCGCAAAATGGAACGCTTCTGCCCCGGAACTCCCATCATTGAGGTCTATGTAGGCGATGGCGAAGGTCGAATCTCTATTCGCAAGTTACAACGCCATGTTCAGAAGTTGCCCCGCGTCCTCACACCGGCACAAATGCGCGAAGTTCGTACGCGACTCAAATCCGTCGGTGGGATGAATATTCCGCTTCCTAAGGGTCCGCTTCCCAAGGGTGCGAAAGTACCTAAACAGCGCTGAGCTTGCGGAGCGCTTGAAGTCCAGCAGCGTTAGAGAGTTGTGGTTCTCCGGAGCACTATTGTTCGAGCCGCTCGATCATGGAGACCACGTCCATCGCGGTCATAGATGACTGCCGGCAGCGCCATGAAAAGTAAGAGCGAGCGAATCACTACCGCAATGGGTGAGAGTCGCCCACCATCTACCGATCGGACTTCGATGCGCAGAACGCGTTGCCCGGCACTCGCGCCCAAAAGTGTGGTGAAGACCAAGATCTCCGCGTAGAAGATCACTAAGGGAGTGATCCCGCCCCAGACTCGGGTGACGAAGGCGCCAATGAGCAGGCAACTGAGCCAATCGATGATGAGGGCGAGGAGGCGCAGGCCCATGGGGGCGACTGAACCCGGACCTTTTTCAGGGAAACCGAGACGCTCACCGGGGTAGCCCAGCGCAAGCGGGCTGACCGTGCGGGGACCGCCAATCCACCCACCGAGAATGCGACGACGCTCATCAGACATCCCGTCAGCCTACCGGGAGCCCCGCAAAAAGTCGGTTCAGCGTTAACACGCACGAAACACGTGGGTCATGGCGAGATAACGCAAGGGGCTTAGGTTCATCTCATCGGAAAGGGCGAAGTGTGCCCCGAAGGATCAGCGAAAAGGAGCAAGCATGTTAAAACACGGCGAACTGAAGAACTCAACTGATGTTCTCAAGTACATCAAAGATAATGGTGTCGCACTCGTAGATGTGCGCTTTACCGATCTTCCAGGTGTTCAACAGCACTTCAACGTGCCAGCAGCCTCATTTGATGAAGCAGTATTTTCTGATGGTTTGATGTTCGACGGATCATCTATCCGCGGCTTCCAATCCATTCACGAATCAGATATGAAATTGCTTCCCGCCCCAGAAACCGCTTTCATCGATCCGTTCCGCAAAGAGAAGACCCTTGTTCTCAACTTCTCAGTGCACAACCCACTTACCGATGAGCCTTACTCGCGCGATCCACGCAACGTGGCTGCTAAGGCGGAGGCTTACCTCGCCGGTACAGGCATCGCCGACACTGCGTTCTTTGCCCCTGAAGCAGAGTTCTACGTATTCGATGACATTCGCTTTGAAACCAAGCAGAACGGTTCGTTCTACGAAATCGATTCCATTGAGGGTGCCTGGAATACCGGTCGCAAAGAAGAAGGTGGCAACCTCGGTTACAAGACTCGTTACAAGGGTGGCTACTTCCCTGTCTCCCCCACTGATCAGATGGCAGATCTTCGCGACTCCATGGTGATGAAGCTCGGCGAAGTAGGTCTCGATGTAGAGCGCTCACATCATGAGGTCGGCACCGCCGGTCAGATGGAAATCAACTATCGCTTCAATTCATTGACTCGTGCAGCCGATGAAATCATGCTCTTCAAGTACATCATTAAGAATGTTGCTTGGCAGGCCGGCAAGACCGCGACCTTCATGCCCAAGCCACTCTTCGGTGATAACGGTTCCGGTATGCACGTTCACCAATCACTCTGGACAAACGGCAAGCCACTCTTCTACGACGAGAAGGGCTACGGCGGGCTCTCCGACATGGCTCGTTGGTACATCGGTGGAATCTTGAAGCACGCTCCTTCGCTCCTCGCCTTCACCAACCCCACTGTCAACTCGTACCATCGCTTGGTTCCGGGCTACGAAGCACCAGTGAACCTCGTTTACTCTGCACGTAACCGTTCTGCGTGCATTCGCATCCCGATTACCGGAAGCAATCCCAAGGCAAAGCGCATCGAGTTCCGTTGCCCCGATCCATCGAGCAACCCATACCTCGCCTTCGCTGCCATGCTTATGGCCGGTCTTGACGGAATCAAGAAGAAGATCGAACCACCACAACCAGTGGATAAGGATCTCTACGAGTTGCCACCAGATGAGGCAGCCCTCGTGCCACAAGTGCCTGGCTCACTTCCTGAGGTGCTCGACAACCTCGAACGCGATCACGCATTCCTCACTGAGGGCGGCGTCTTCACGCAAGATCTCATCGACACCTGGATCGATTACAAGCGCAGCGCTGAGGTTGATTACGTGCGCTTGCGTCCACATCCAGCCGAGTTCGAGCTCTACTACGACATCTAAACCAGCATTGGAAAGAGCGCCCCTCGCTTCGGCGGGGGGCGCTCTCTGTTTCGTCGTCGTGTTATTTCGTCGTCGTGTATTTTCGCCCGACAACCAGGCGGTGCATCACCATTCCAGTCAAGGCAAACATCGCGCCCATGTAGATCCATCCCATTTGCCCGATACCAATTGCCATTGCGGTCACAAATGCAGGACCAAAGGTTCCACCTAACCCCCAGCTCAGTGAGAAGACTCCTTGATATTGCCCTTGATGTTTCTCATCGGCCATACCAAATCCAATACTCCAGGAGCCGACTGAGCCAACGAGTTCACCATAAACATGGACGCACATAGCAACCACCAGCAGAACACAAGCCATCGCCACTGACCGACCCGAGGAGAGCGAGTACAACAAGCAGGAAAGCGCAACGGCAAATCCAGCGCGCCGGAAGAGCAGAGATCCACGGCGCAAATCTCCAGATCCACGGCTGACTCGAACCTGGAAAATGATGACCGCGATCGTATTCACCAACATGATCACCGAAACCCACCAACGAGGCGCGGAAGTCTCTTTCACTACCCATAGCGGAATTGCCACACTCTGCAGCACAAAGTGGAGCGACATAATTCCGTTAAGAAGAGTGGCTCCAAGGTATTTCCGATTCTTCAGTGCCTGGAACCCGAATGGTTCTCCGCGCTCTACCGTCGGAGCAATATAAGGCAACTTCATAAAGAAGTAACCAGCGAGCAGATATGTAAGTGCATCAAGTAGAAGCATGATCTGATAGCCCTGTTTGGTATTAAAGGCCAGTGCAATTCCAGCGAAAACCGTACCGATTGCAATACCGAGGTTGGTGACAGAGCGCGTAAACGCGCGAATTCGTACGCGCTCTTCGGGCGAGCCCATCTTGGAAATGGTCGCCATGCGCATCGTCTGTCCAATCGTTCCCAAAATGCCCATCGCAATATTGAGTAGCAAGAAAGGAATGTAGGTATCGACAAAGTAAAGAAGCGAAAGTAAGACCCCTTCGATTACCAGAGCAGCTGCACCGATATTCCTTGGCCCCAGCCGATCAGCGAGATGACCTGCTGGCACGCTAAAGAGCAGTGATATTCCGCCAGCAATAGAGAGCGCCAGTGCGACCTTGGCCGGTGATAGGCCAATAATGAGGGTGAAGTAAATGACTTCTACCGTTCGAAAGAGACCATTACCAATGGTGTTGACCAGCGTGGATGTACTCAACGTACGTATAGCGGGGTCTGCAGGTATGGCCACCGCCCGTAGCCGCTGCAATCTGGTCTTTTCCATCAGAGGAGTCTACCTACGCGGACAGAACCTCGCGTTCCTTTATAGACTCCACCCATGAGTGACTTTACTTCGGCCATCGAGCAGATTGCTGCTATCCATCAAGGAAAGCAGGATGCGCGCGATCTCACCGTTGAAGCGCTTGCACGCATCGATGCGATTGATCGACACGGATATGAATTGAACTCGATCCTTGCACTTGATTTCAATGCAGTGGAGAACTCCGAAGAAATCAATCCGGCTCTTCCACTCGCGGGACTGCCAGTTTTGATTAAAGACAATGTCGAAGCGATCGGCCTTCCCGCTAGTGCTGGATCACTCGCCCTAGGCGATTATCCGGTGAAAGGCGATTCCACTATCGCTCGTCGACTGCGCAAGGCCGGTGCCAACATCATCGGCGCCACCAACCTTTCCGAATGGGCAAATATTCGATCTCCGGGATCGACGAGTGGTTGGTCTGCGCTCGGCGGCCTCACCGCAAATCCATGGAAGCATCCGCACTCGGCTGGTGGCTCCTCTTCTGGTTCGGGTGCCGCTATCGCCGCAGGACTTGTAGCACTGGCCGTCGGCAGCGAAACCGACGGTTCGATCGTCTGCCCGGCATCTCTCAACGGTTGTGTCGGAATTAAACCGACCGTTGGATCTATTCCGCGAGACGGAATGGTTCCGATTAGTTCCAGCCAAGACTCCCCCGGCCCCATGGCGCGCACTGTTGCCGATACCGCGCTCCTTCTTGAAGTCATGATGAGTGCTCGCGGGTTTGTAGACGCCGCCCACTCGGACTTCTCACCCACAATCGGTTTCATAACATCGTGGACAACAACTCACGATGGCACGAACTCACTGCTCTACGACACTGTCGCCAAATTGAGCGCCGCCGGGCTCACCATCGTGGAGATTGATGCACCCACACCCGACGATTCGGTCGGTCTCGATGAGTTCCATGTGCTTTTGCATGAACTTTACGATGATCTGGGCGAATACCTCTCACAGCGGTGCGGAAGTTCTCTCGCTTCACTCGCCGACATCGTCGAATTCAATAGAACCCACTCTGAAAGCGAACTTCAGCACTTCGGCCAGGAGTACTTCGAATTGGCTCTCGAAATCGGCGGTCGAGGTGCGGAGTACCTCGCCAAGCGCACACGAAATGTCGATTGGGCATCAGCCATGCTCGGCAGAGCTTTCACTGGAGTGGATGTACTTATCGGTGCCACCTACGCACCAGCCTGGCTGAGCAATCTCGGCGGCAGCGATGATCACAGCGGTGCGAGTTGGATTACCACCGCACCTTCAATTACTGGCGACCCCGTGGGTTGCCTACCTATGGGCATCACCGATGGCTTACCCGTTGGTCTTGGAATTGTCGCTCCAGCCTACGAGGAAGAACTCCTAGTGGCGTCGATGGCACGTATTGAGAAAGTATTAGGCCTTGGGATTTTGCAGCCGAGCTTTCTTCGATGAATAAGTTCCCGAAGTGGGCTAATGAGGAAGTCGTCATTGCACCGTATTCAGAGCAATGGCCACGTGTAGCGCACGAACTCATGACTGAACTCTCAAAAGTCTTTGGCAGTAATGCGCTCGCCATCGAACACATCGGCTCCACTTCTATTCCCGGCATGGCGGCTAAACCGATCATTGACATCATGGTGATGATGAAAGATTTCAATACCATCGACCATAACGCGTTACTGCTCACGCAAGCGCACTCCGCATGGCATCTTGTTCCACCAGAGCTCGACGAGCGACCCTGGCGTCGCTTTCTAGTGAAGGTCGTGGGCGATCATCGCTTCGCCCACCTCCATCTAGTCCCCGAAGGCCAGCAACGGTGGGAAGAGCACATCACCTTCAGAGAGGCCCTCCGCGCTGATCCCGAATTAAAGGCGCAGTACGCAGAAGTGAAGAAAGAACTCGCGAAAGTTCATCGGGACGACCGCGAGGCTTATACGGATGGGAAGGCAGAATTCATTCAATCGGTGCTGCGAATGGTAAATTGACGACTTGATTTCGAACTAAGTTGGGGATTATGAAGAGCGTTATTGCAGAGAACTTGGTCAAGACCTATAACAAGGGCAGCGTGCGCGCACTTGATGGATTGAGTCTTGAAGTAGAAGAAGGCACCGTCCTTGGTGTGCTCGGCCCTAACGGCGCCGGCAAAACCACTACCGTGCGCATTCTCGCTACCCTCCTCAACCCTGATTCAGGGCATGCATCCGTAGGTGGCATCGATGTTCTCAAATCCCCCAGTGAAGTACGCAAGATCATTGGCCTCTCGGGGCAATACGCCGCAGTAGATGAAACACTTACTGGTTGGGACAACTTGGTCATGTTTGGACGTCTCTACCACCTCAATGCCAATGCAGCTAAGGCCCGAGCGGAGGAACTTCTAGAACAATTTTCGCTCAGCGAAAGTGGCAAGCGTCCCATTCGCACTTACTCCGGAGGTATGCGCCGTCGCCTCGATCTTGCCGCTTCATTGATCGTGAAACCAAAAGTTCTCTTCCTTGATGAGCCCAC
>RGER01000061.1 GCA_009917815.1 Actinomycetota bacterium | reverse complement strand
CCATCACCTCTCTCTTGCAAATGAAATAAAAATTGAGCAAAGGAAATTCATGTCATACCTCGGCCAACAACTCGTCAACGGGCTCACGCTCGGCGGCGTGTACGCGCTGATTGCGCTTGGCTACACGCTGGTCTATGGCGTGCTGCAAATCCTCAACTTCGCTCACGGCGACGTATATATGGTCGGCGCTTTTATCGGCTTCTTCGTCATGGTGGGTCTCGGCGGACCGCTGAAGCCTTCAGTGCCAGTGGCCGCCATGATTCTCATCATGTTTCTAGTTGCCATGCTCGGCACCGGGCTCCTAGGTATCGTGATTGAACGCTTTGCCTACAGACCACTTCGAAACTCCACTCGTATCGCTCCGCTCATCAGCGCACTGGGCGTTTCTATTTTGCTACAGAACGCAGCGCTCCTTCTCTTCTCGGCGAACATTCGCTCGTATGACACCTCTTCATATATTTCTTCAACGCTCGGCTTCTCTTTCGCTGATATCACGATCGACGGAGTGCGCCTCTTTGTGCTTGTCCTTTCTATTGCGCTCATGTTCGGACTCGCTCGATGGGTCAATGGCACGCAGGTAGGTCGCGCTATGCGCGCCATCGCCTATGACCGTGATGCGGCCGTAATGATGGGCATCGACGTGGATAAGGTGATTCGCTGGACCTTCTTCGTGAGCGCAGCGCTCGCGGGCGCTGCCGGCGTCATGAATGGCTTACTACTCCGCGGCGTCTCGAACGGCATGGGTCTTGTTCCGGGCCTTAAAGGATTTACCGCCGCAGTCGTCGGCGGAATTGGCTCGATTCCTGGGGCGATGCTCGGAGGGCTCCTACTCGGAGTCGTCGAATCGCTTGCCCAGGGCTACCTCTCGACTAACTTCTCCGACACCATCACCTTTGCACTGCTCATCGTGGTCATGTTGCTCAAGCCAAATGGCTTGCTCGGCAAGAGAGCGATCGTGAAGGCATGAGCGAAAACCAAGTGCCAGAAGAGCTTCAAGAGAGCGCTGTCACCGAAGCGGCCAAACTTGGCATCGGTACAGATGAATGGGTTGCTCAGCATGAGGAACGCATCGCTCGCAAAAAGGGGATTAAAGGTCTCCCCCAGCTCATCAACGAATCTATTCCCGCCTGGGCACGCTGGGGAGTACTACTCCTCATTTCATGTGCGTTCGGTGCTTTTGTAGATAACCAATACCTCCTTCGCATCGGGGTAAACCTCGGCCTCTTCGTAATGCTCTCTTACGGGCTCAATATCGTGATGGGGTATGCCGGACTTCTTGATCTTGGCTATGTCGCGTTCTACGGAATCGGCGCTTACGGGTACGCGCTCATGTCCTCGGAGCAAATTGGGCATCACTGGTCAACGTGGCTCACTGTGCTCATCATCATTATTGGCACCGCGCTCCTGGGATACATCGTGAGTTTGCCGTCGCGTCGCCTCTTCGGTGATTACTTAGCCATAGTCACACTCTTTTTTGGCCAAGTTTTTGTGCAGTTGGTACTGGCTTCCGACAACATCACATTTCCTTGGGCTGACGATTACGTCGATATCACTGCCGGGGCCAACGGTATTCCCGGTATCGACCCGTTTAGTTTCTTTGGCCACAAGTTCTTAAATATTCGTGACTACTACTGGCTCCTGCTGGTTCTCGTCGCGCTATTAACCATTGCAGTAAGTCGCGTGAATCGCACTCGGATCGGGCGCGCCTGGCGCACTATCCGGGAAGATGCGTTAGCCGCTGAATCCATGGGCGTTATGGTCAACCGACTCAAGACAATGGCATTCGTCACCGGCGCTGCCATTGCTGGTTTAGCTGGGGCGATCTTTGCTGCCATGCAAACAGCAGTCTTCGTAAGCGGTTTCGACATGCCACTCATGACCATGATCTACGCCGCGGTAATTCTCGGTGGAAGTGGCAGCCTGGCTGGCGCAGTTATGGGTGCAATTGTCATGTCAGTTCTTCCTGAAGTACTTCGCGTAACTAACTACAGCGAAATTCTCTTCTTGGCAGTCCTCATTCTGACTCTTGCCGCAGTGGGGAAGAGTGTGAAGCGATTCATCTTCAACATCGTGGGCATTGCGATCATCGGTTTTATTGTCAAAATCCTGCTTGGCGCTGCATCGATCAAAACCACGCCCACGAAAGAGTGGGTAGTGGGCCCGGTCAGTCGCGCTCTTTCACATTGGATGTACGTCCCCCTCGATCGTGTGCTCTGGGGTAACAGCGCTTTCGTGATTCTGATCGTGCTCATCGCTTACTTCACCACAACGACACCACGCATTAAAGCGATCCTGCTTCCGATCATCGGATACCTCGGCATCTTCCTCTGGGAAGTCCGTTTAATCACCGACGTAAACACCACTCGTCAATTACTGATTGGTGCGATGCTCGTCGTCCTCATGATCACCCGGCCTCAGGGCTTCCTCGGCAAAGCAAGGGTAGAGGTTCTCTGATGCTCAAACTTTCAAATGTCACCATGGAATTCGGTGCGCTCCGCTCCATCAGCGAACTTGATCTCACCGTCAACGAAGGCGAGATTGTGAGTGTTATCGGTCCGAACGGTGCCGGAAAGACCACCCTCTTTAACGTCATCACCGGCATCTACACTCCCACCGGTGGAAGTGTCGAGCTTGAAGGCAAGAGCCTTGTCGGCCTAGACCCTGCGCGCGTAAATCACGCTGGCGTGGCTCGTACTTTCCAAAACGTGCGACTCTTCCTCAATATGTCGGTTATCGAAAACGTCATGTCTGCGACCTACGGTCATACGCGCGCTGGGCTCTTCGCCTCAGCCCTCGCCCTTCCAAAGAGTCGTACGGAGGAGAAGGCTGTTCGCGCCAAAGCCGAGGAATTACTTAGTTTCTTTGGATCGCGCCTCACTGGGTATCGCTGGGATCAACCGGCTTACTCACTCTCGTATGCAAATCGCCGTCGTCTTGAAATTGCGCGCGCCCTCGCCACTGAACCAAAGCTACTTCTCCTTGATGAGCCAGCAGCCGGCATGAATCCCAAAGAGACTCAGGAAATCACCCAGGTCGTCGAGCGCCTGCGCGCAGAGAAGGGCCTCACCATTTTGATCATTGAGCACGATATGCACGTTGTGGAAGGTGTCAGCGATCGCGTGGTGGCACTTGATCACGGAGTCAAGATTGCTGAGGGCGATTTCGACCATGTGGCCACACACCCAGATGTGGTTGAGGCATACCTAGGACGAGGGGCGGCTGATCGTAAATGAGTGAGAAGAAGCCACTTCTAGAGATCTCTAATATCGATACCTATTACGGTGCGATCCATATCTTGCAGCAAGTGAATTTGCGTGTTGATGAGGGTGAATTAGTCTGTCTCCTCGGTGGAAATGCCTGCGGTAAATCAACGACTCTCAAGACCGTTCTTGGCATGGTCAAACCCAAGGTCGGCAAGATCATCTTTGCTGGTCAAGATGTCACGCACCAAAACACTCCTGCGCGCGTCAAACTTGGCATGGCAGTAGTTCCTGAAAACCGACGTCTCTTTGCACCGATGACGGTCTTAGAGAATCTCAAGATCGGTGCTTACGTGAGAGGAGAGGCCGCCGAAGAAGATCTTGAACGCGTCTATGACCTCTTTCCTAAACTAAAGGAGCGCTCCTCCCAACTAGCCGGCACGCTTTCGGGCGGCGAACAACAGATGGTGGCCGTTGGACGTGCGCTTATGTCACATCCCCGACTCATCCTTATGGACGAGCCATCAATGGGACTTGCACCCAAACTTGTTGAACAGAGTTTCGAAATGATCGCAAACCTCCATTCGCAAGGCGTTTCGATGTTGATTGTGGAGCAGAACGCCAATATGGCCCTATCGGTTGCCGATCGCGGTTACGTATTACAGACTGGGCGCATCGTCCTCGAAGGTGAAGCAAAAGAGCTCGCCGGACACGAAGAACTACGGAGGGCATACCTTGGCCGCTAACGATCTCGCCGCAACGTACCGTTCACAATTCTCGGTATTCGAGCACGTTACTTACCTCAACTCGTGCTCCCAAGGCGCATTAGCGAATTCAGTCAAGCAAAGTTTCGCCGAATACCTCAGCACTCTTGAACTCCAAGGTTCTGCTTGGGGCGACTGGACTGCAGCACAAGAGAAGGTACGCGGGCTCACTGCGCGCTTCTTCAATGTGCCTTCAACTGAAATGGCGATCACCACATCAGCCTCGGCAGGTGTGAGCTCTGTTGCTTCATCGCTTAATTTCAACGAAGGTCGCCACAAAGTTGTTACTACGGAGAACGAATTTCCCACCATTGGCCAAATCTGGCATGCCCAGGAGAGTCGTGGCGCCACCGTGGTACACGTTCCCACCAATGCGGATCTCACCGTCAATGTAGAAGCCATGGTGAAGGCAATCGACGAAGAAACGATGATTGTCTCGATCACTCACGTCTGCTTCCGCAATGGCACTGTTACCGAACTTGCTCCCATCATCGAAGCTGCTCATCGAGTGGGTGCGCTAGTTCTGGTTGATTCCTACCAGGCTGTCGGCGCTATCCCTATGGATCTCGCGGAACTCAAAGCAGACTTCGTCGTGGGTGGAATGCTCAAATACCTCATAGGCGTTCCTGGACTTGGATTCCTCTACGCTCGTGAAGAGACCACAAAGCACCTTGTACCAGTAAGCACCGGATGGTTTGCCGCTCGCGATATCTTCAAGATGGATATTCATGCATACGATCCGGCAACTGATGCACGGCGCTTCGAGTCAGGTACGCCACCGATTCCATCGCTCTACCCCGCAGCTGCCGGTCTTGAACTCGTTCTAGAAATTGGTATGCAGAATATTGCAGAGTACGTAGCCCCGCTCCATAACGAGTTACGCGCAGGCATTGAAGCCATGGGTGGCAAGG
Source organism: Actinomycetota bacterium (assembly GCA_009917815.1). Classification (GTDB taxonomy): domain Bacteria; phylum Actinomycetota; class Actinomycetes; order Nanopelagicales; family Nanopelagicaceae. Next base: position 3,405 of record RGER01000061.1, on the reverse strand, counting down.
TAGTTACTCCAGCGGCCTCACACCTCCACGGCGCCATGCTCGCGGTCGCCTCTACCGATGAGAATGCCCACGTTGCCGCTCTGGAAGGTGAAAAGGTCATCACCTCCTGTCGCGATGGCAATATCCGAATCTCGCCACACTTCTACAACAATCGTCAGGATGTGGAACGCACCTTGGCAGCGTTCCAAAAACATAAGTCCTTCTTACGATAGAGATCACATTCCCTTCGGGGAGGATTCATGGCAGATTGGTGCACCATGAAGATCTCTCGCCATTACATCACCATCAACACCGCCAAGGGTGCCCGTCGCGTCCATTACCGCGTCTGCGGAAGTGGACCCGCGTTGCTCATGATTCATCAGAGTCCGCGATCAGGGGCCGAGTACGAGCGGTTGATGTTGCAATGGGGAAATGAGTTCACCTGCATCGCCCCCGACTCCCCCGGATACGGAAACTCCGACCCACTCAATAATCCAGATCCAAAGTTGGCCGATTTCGCAGATGCAGTAGTGGAATTTATGGATGCCATCGGACTCGCGAGCGCCGGCTGCTACGGCTTTCACTCCGGCGGTGCCATCGCAATGAATCTCCACGTGCGCTACCCAGGAAGATTCACGGTGCTCGTCTCCGGCGGTTATCCGATTTGGAGCGATGAAGAGAAGGCGATGTTCGCCAGCAGTTATTTACCTCGCTTTCTTCCGCAAATTTATGGCGATCATCTCACTTGGCTCTGGGGTCGCATGCTCGAACAAACGTGGTTCTTCCCATGGTTTGATCGCCGCAATGAGAATCGCATGACAGTGGCTCATCAAGATCCGACAAAAGCAGCACCGGGCATAGCCGAAGTGCTCGATGCCGGAGATAACTATCGATTCGGCTACAACGCCGTACTTCAGGCCGACAGCGATATCCCTCCTGCTGATACCAAGTGCGCGCCCGTTCATATCGCTACATACAAAGCCGATCCACTCGCTCGGCAATTGAACCGACTTCCGCAACTGCCGGAAGGATGGAGCTTCTCGCTTGCAGAGAATCCTCCCGAGTTCGAAGCGTGGGCGCTCGGAAAGCTTCTCGAAAACGTGGCGCCCGCTCCTGCTCGACTCAATCAAGACTCATCTGCTGGTTTCGTCGCCGTCACAAATGCGAAGTTCGATGGGCTCATTCATTGGAGCGGTCCAAAGAATGCCACCACATTGACTCTGCATGGACCCGGTCGTGCGATGGAGTTACTTGTTGCCGATGGATCGCTCAGAATCGATCTCCCCGGCCATGGCCTCTCCAGTGATATCGACCCAAGTGCATCACTTGCAGATTGGGTCGATGTCATTTCACAAGCTATCGCTTCCTTTGAGAATCTCAATTGCGTTTCAGGAGAAGGCATCTCTGCACTCCTTGCATTGGCACTCTCAGCCACCGATAAGTTTTCCTGTGCGTGTGGAATCAACGCCCACATCCCCGTCGATATTGATCACTGGATAGCCGAGGTCCCTGACTTCACGCCCGATCGTTTCGGTGCATACCTCACACGTGCTTGGCGCATTGTGCGCGCAGGTCGATACTTCTGGCCTTGGTTTGATGTGAAGCACGGCAACGACATCACCTTTGACCCTGCTGAGCAAACGCCAGAGTCGATGGCCTAGAGCACCGCGCACTGCTTCGTTGCCGGGCGCAACTTCCACTCACCGAAGTACTTCTTCGAGCTGATCGTGCTGCACTTCTAGCGAACGCTGCAAAAATCGATTGCTGGGGGTTGGCTTCTTGGGCCAAGGATCGCGCTGATATCTGGCGTCCCTAATGTTGCTCTCTCCGCGAGCGATGCGTCAATCGCTCAAAGAACACCCCCGTATTCTCGACGGCGGCCTCTCCACCGCATTAGAAGAACGGGGCCACGTCCTCGATGGTCTCCTCTGGACAGGTGAGCTATTGCGCACTGCACCTACCGAGATCGCAGAAGCCCACAAGGCGTTCGTCGATGCGGGTGCACAGATCATCATCACCTCTGCCTACCAAATCTCATTCACCGGGTGCTCGAAACTCGGATGGAGTGATGGAGAGACCGAGCTCGCGCTCTCCCTCTCCACCGAACTAGCCAAAATCGCGCGTGGCGCGAAGGACGTATGGGTGGCAGCGAGTGTGGGGCCCTACGGCGCATCGCTCGCTGACGGGTCTGAGTACCGCGGTAACTATGGCGTTTCCAAGAAGACTCTCCGCGATTTTCATGCCCGCCGCCTCGAGATTCTCATTGAGAGCAGACCAGAATTGCTCGCTTTAGAAACGATGCCAGATACCGAAGAAGTTGAGGTCCTCCTCGAGCTTCTTACCGAATTCAACGCAAGTATTCCGTTCTGGGTCTCTTACTCCTGTGCAAATGAATTGAGGACAAACGCTGGGCAGTTCTTTGCAGATGCAGCTCTGCTCGTAGCGGGTCATCCTGATGCCGTAGCGGTTGGCGTGAACTGCACAGCGCCGGAGTACATCACGCCGCTCTTACAAAGCGCGGGAAGTGAATTACCTTTTGTCGTTTATCCCAACGCAGGAAATGTGTGGGATGCCGAAAATAATGTGTGGATCGGTGGTAAAGGATCCGCTTTCGGCGATGCGCTTCTGAACCAGTGGGGCGCAGCTGGTGCGGTTATCGTCGGTGGCTGCTGCGGCGTAGCACCGAGCGATATCGGCGCACTTGCGCTCCCATAATCTCTAGTACCGAAAGTTGCGTTGCAATTCCAGTCAATGTTAGTTGCAGAAGTCGAGGGCGATGGCGGTCAATGCGGCGGTAACTTTTCCGAGCGAATCGAGAGTGACCCACTCCGCGGCCGCGTGTGCGCCATCACCATCAACGCCAAAGAGTAAGGATGGGATTCCCGCCTCTTCCATCAGCGCGGCATCAGTCCAGAATGGCTCTGCCCGAATGACCGGAGGAGCACCCAAGACGTTCTCCACGTGAGCAAGGGTCTTCTTCACAATATCGGCATCAGGATTTGCGCTAAAAGGTCGACGCGAAAGTCCGGGAGTGAGCGTGTAAGAAAAATCTGGAATGCGCTCCGCTAATCCATCAAGTAGTTGCCGCATTTCGGCGGTGAGCATCTCATCGGTCTCACCGGGAATGGTGCGTCGCTCGATAGTGATCACACACGCAGCCGGGTAACTCGATGCCTCTTCCCCACCCTTAATCAGGGAAGCATGAATACTTCCCGGCCCAAGTCGCGGATCCCCCGCTGAGAGGGCAAGTCCCTTTGCATGCTCATCGAGAGCTACCAAGAAATGGCCCGCGTGTGCGATCGCATCGATCGCAAGATCAGGGCGACTACCGTGTGCCGCCAGCCCATGAATCGTCACTTCAAACCAGGCGAATCCGCGATGCGCCATCGTGACCTGCAAATATGAAGGTTCTACAACTAAACCACC
>RGER01000007.1 GCA_009917815.1 Actinomycetota bacterium | reverse complement strand
ACTGTGACGAAGTCGAAACTGTGACGAAGTCGAAACTGTGGAGCGGTCGAAGCTTTCAAGAAGTCGAGTTGTGATGTCGTCGAAGCCGGCTCAGAATTCGACTTCGTCAACTCCGGGCACTCCGAAGTGATAACCAGTTCCTTCTAACAAATGGAGTCTGCGCGCCTCGGGGATCAACGCCATCTTTCGAATCGATTCGTCTTGACGCTTCAAAAAGAATTCATGATTTTCATCAGCCGAAAGTTCCATATCCATTGCAGCCGCATGGTTGCGCGCCATTACGCGCTCATACTTCGGCTTCTGGACCTGCTCATACGCGAGTAGCCCAGCCGCAACTTTTGCCGGGTTAGAAATATCTGCAGGAGTAGGAATGTGCTTCAATAACTCAGGAAGTGCTCCAATTCCCATGTTGAGTCCCTGCCCCCGCGCGGGGTGAATGGCATGCGCTGCATCTCCCACCAAGACGGTATTTCCAGAGACGTATTGCAGGGCATGGATCATCCGCACGGGATAAAAGCCGCCTATCTGGGTCTCCACACCGCGCAGGATATGGGCGCGCTCGCCTAGTACTTCAGCGCGCTGTTCAGCGGAGGAAACTTTCCACCAGGGCACACCCTCATCTCCAATTGGCATTGTGACTTTGATCTGCCCATCGTTGCGCTGCTGAATCACCAGCACGCCTGAGGGGTCGGAGTAGCGGAAGAAGTAATCTTCTGGTGCAAGAGCTGCCGGACGGGTCGCGAAGAAGGCCACCATCGTACGTCGATAAGGATGTTCAAAGGTAGGAAAACGCAATGCCGCACGAATCGGTGAAGCGGCGCCGTCAGAAGCGATGACCAGATGGGCTCGCACCGTAATGCTCTTACCGTCAGGACTCACGGCGGTCACGCTCTTAATACTTCCGCCCTCAATATCGAAACTCTTCGCCGCGTACGGTTGAAAGAGCTGATAATTCTTACTTTCAGCAGCGAACTCCTGGAAAGTTTCGGCCATCAAATCATGGTGATAGACGAGGAAGTACGGGTATTTGATTCCGAGTTCGGTGTACTCCGCAGAGATCAATACTTCGCCGCTCGAGGTGCGGAACTCGTGACCAATGCGCTTCGTCGCACCTTTAGCAAAGAAGCCGTCGAGGATCCCCCACTCTGCGAAGGCTTCTACATTGACCGGTGAGAAATGATCGCCACGAGAGGTATCGATAGGTCCAGTGCGCTGGTCAATCACCACGAGTCGGTGACCGGAATTTCTCAGCGCAGCAGCGAGCGCCGAACCAGCCACCCCACCGCCCACGATGACAATATCTGTATCGATAATTTCGCCTAACTCACTCATCAATTCCTCGCTTACCAAGTAGAACCCAAAGGGATGCGAGTACAAGATAGTTTGCTCCCGAACTATCTAAAAGGAGGCGAGCAGAAAGATAATTTTCTTTTTCATAATTCCACCGGCCACCACCAGAGATAGCGAAAGGTGAATGCTCCAGGAATCTACGAAGAGGTTTAGACCAGGTACTGCGCATTTGTCACCGGCGCTCCAGGGAGCGGGTACCCCGTACTCTCATGCAGGTACCGACGCCTGATAGCCGGGGTCGCCGCAACTTTTCGAAGCGCCTCATCCTGTCGCTTGATAACGAACTCATGATTCTCACCTGCAGCAGCTTCCATATCCATGGCTGCCACATGATTGCGAGCAATCGATCTCTCATACAAGGGCTTTTGGATCGCCTCAAACGCAAGGAGTGCCGCTTGCACCTTATTGGGATCTTTCAATTCACTCGCCGTGGGTAATTTCGCCAACAGATGAGGAAGCGCCGAAATACCCATGTTGAGACCTTGGCCGCGCGCTGGGTGGATTGTATGCGCGGCATCTCCAATAAGGACCGTGTTACCAGAAACATATTGGAGCGCATGAATCATCCGAGCTGGATAGAAACCAGCGATCTCTGTTTCAATACCTTCAAGAATGGGAGCACGTCGAGCCAAGAATTCAGCACGCTGTTCTGCAGTTGCGCTCTTCCACCAAGGCATACCTTCTTCGCCAACCGCCAGAATGATCTTTGCCGTCCCATTATTTCGATGCTGAATGATGACATGACCCGAAGGATCTGAATACCTATAGAAATAGTTCTGCGGTGTGAGCTCCTTCGGATATGGCGCAAATATCGAAACTAAATTATGTTGATAGGGATGCTCAAACGTGGGAAAGCCTAATGCCGCACGTATGTTAGAAGTAGATCCATCAGAAGCAACTACGAGGGGTGCGCGTACCCTAATATCCTTGCCATCATTGGCTGTTGCCGTAACGCTCTTAATGCTTCCCGCATCTATTTCTAGGCTCTTTACTGAGTAGGGCTGCAAGAGGCGGTAAAGCGGATTCCTAGAAGCAATCTCTTGAAAAGTTTCGGCCATTAAATCGTGGTGATAGACCAAGAAGTAGGGCTCGGGAATATCTATTTCACTATAGGAAGAGCTAAGCAAAACTTCGCCTTGGGAGGTACGAAACTCAGCGCCAACACGTTTGGTGGCTCCCCGCTTGAAGAACTCATCCAATATGCCCCAATGTGAAAAAATTTCAGCATTGGCGGGCGTGAAGTTATCGCCGCGAGCTGAGTCGAGCGGCGCAGTGCGCTTATCGATCACCACGATTTTGTAGTCGGCGTTGCGCAATGCCGCTGCCATAGCCGAACCAGCGACGCCGCCACCCACAATGACAATATCCGCGTCAATCGTTTCGGTGACACTCTCGAGATCCGCAGACATTTCTACTCCGATCAGTGAATACCACCAAGGCATCGCATACTTCGAATTGAAGCACAGCGCTCTAAGTATTTACTATCGTGTCAGGAGAATGGAAAGCAAATGACAAAAATTAAAGATTTGATTGAACTTTCCACTCATTGGAACATAAAGTTCCGCGCAGTGGAAAGTTGAACCATTCCGGTGGAGGTGGCGGGAATCGAACCCGCGTCCTTCGGCATTAAACCAGGGCTTCTACGGGCGTATTACGCTAAGCGGTTTCTCAGTCCCGATCCACACGCGTACAAGTGATCGCCGGACTCATCATCGAAAAGATTTCCCCATCAGAGTTCGATGCACCTCTGGCAGGTAGAGCTCTCTAGCGACGCTAGATTCCAGGTCGAGAGCGACCCTGGGCTAACGGATTTCGAAGGCTCGCTTATGCAGCGAGGGCGAAATCAGTGGCCGTTTTATTGGCACTTATTTTTTTGCACGGGTTATTGGTTTACGAGATCATCCCGGCTTCCTCGGCCCGCTTCCCCTGCCTCAACATCCGTAGTCGAGACCGTTCACCCCCAGTACAAGCGACCCGCCGCCTGCTCCAATGTGGGAGGAGGCAAGGCAAGCCGTGGGGACGGAAAGCTAAATTCCGTCACTATGTAGTTTTGAATCTCATTCTACCGCCTAGCTAGGAGAGCCTCTCGCCCGCCTAATCCTGCCTACGGCACCCAGATGAGGTACTTTTGCCCCATGACTTCGAACCCTTCAAAGAGCCGTTTCTCACCCATGGAGAATCTCCTCGAGCGCGTCCTCTTCGGAGGTAGGTGGCTGATGGCGCCTATGTATTTGGGGCTCCTGCTCAGTCTCGCAGTCTTGCTCATACGCTTCATGCACGACTTCATCGACCTCGCTCGGGTGATTTGGAGCGAATCTTCTCAGAACATCGCGCTTGGGGTCTTGGGTCTACTCGACACTACGCTACTCGGAAACCTGATCGTGTTGATGATCTTTGCCGGATACGAGAATTTCGTTTCCAAGATCAACGTAGCAAAGAACTCCGAAGATCGGCCGGCCTGGATGGGTAAGGTCGACTACTCAGGGTTGAAGATGAAGTTGATCGGCTCGCTCGTAGCCATTTCGGTCATTGAACTACTCAAGGACTTCGTGGAGGCATCACACGATCTCAATCCTCAAGTCATCAAATACCGGATTGCCATTCATCTCACATTCGTGCTCTCCGGGCTCATTTTTGCCATCATGGATTATGTCGCCGACAAGCGATTAGTGATGGATAAAGAAGCTCATATCCCTGAGCATTAAGAATATGCAGTCACATCCATCCACTCCGTCGAAAAAGAAGATGGCTGATTCCCGCGCGTTGGCTCCCTAACAGAACGAAGGTTATGAGTTACTTCTTATTTTCGAAGGTACTCCACATCTCTTGCCAACTAGCAACGATGCGTTCGGCTGCGGCTTCATCGATATCACGCGTATGAGTAATGACTGCCATGCCGTAGTAAAAGGCAAGAGCAATCTCTTTCATAGCAAAAACATCGGAATCACTGCGAAGTTTTCCAGAGGATTTGGCACTTTCAAGCATTTTGCCAATCTCTTCGGCACGATCACTCCAAATGCCGCTCATCAGGTGCGCCAAGGTCTCGTCATACTCTGCAGCTACTGCGTTCTTCACCCAATTCCAGGCTGGGGCTTTATCTTCACCAACGATGGTGCGCATCAAGAACTCATGGTAATTCTTTGAAGTTGAGAGCGGCTCAGCCGAGCTGAGTACTTCGCCCATACGTTGAAGGCGATCGTTTGAGTGGTCTTGCATTTCAACGTGGCTCGCGCGCACTTGCGCCGCGCGTACAGCCGAAATCAAATCTTGTCGATCGACGAAGTGCGCATAAATCGCACCGGTGGTCATCCCCGCCGCGCGGGCTACTTCGGCGACCCGCAACCCACCAGGGCCGACTTCATTCATCATTTGAGTAGCCGCTACGAGAATGGCCTCTCGAGTGGCAGCAGGTGTTTCATAATTCATGGTTTCACGCTCCTGACCTGGAGAATACTCTTTCTACGAGCCGAGAGCGCCCTTCCCTCTCAAGAAATTTATGTGATGTGAGAGACCCGATAAATTTTTTATGACGCGGGCAGATAATCATGACGCGGGTAGATAATCATGACGCGGGCAGATAATCATGACGCGGGTAGATAATCATGACGCGGGCGAATAATCATGACTCGGGCAGATACGGCGCATCAAAGCAGAGATATGGCGGCGATCAGCTCGCACTAGGCGTGGTCTCTGCGCGCTAGCAGTACTCGGTGCGCACTAGCAGTACTCGGTGCGCACTAGCAGTACTCGGTGCGCACTAGCAGTACTGGGTTCCCCGGCCCTCGCGGGCGAAGCCCACGATGCGCACTCCGAATTCCTGAGCCAACTCAAGAGCCAAGGATGTGGGCGCTGAAACGGCGACGATGGACGACAAGCCCGCCACTACTGCTTTCTGCACAATTTCGAATCCGACTCTTCCCGAGAGCAGAAGAGTCCATCCGGCCAACTGGGCGCCCTCGAGAACGCCGGCGCCGATTGCCTTATCCACGGCGTTATGGCGCCCCACATCTTCCCTTACAAATCTCAGGACACCATGCGCGTCCACAAGTGCAACTCCATGGAGAGCGCCAGTCTTGGCAAAGAGACGCTGCTGCGGTTTTAACGCGTCAATCAGCGCCACTTCCTCTTCAAATGTACGTGGCGGCGCTGCTACGCGCGGGACTCCGCGTTCATGTAGATCACTCAGCGACGTACTCCCACAAACGCCACATGCGGATGAAATCGTGAATCGCCTATCTAGCACACGCGCTGGTGGAGGCACGGAGTCTGCAAGGTCAACTATGACCACATTGGCGCGTTGCCTAGGGGTAAGCGACCTATCTGCACAGACTCGCGCTTTCAACACATCATCTCTTGCGGAAATCAAGCCTTCGCTTAAGAGAAATCCCACCGCCAGTTCTAAATCATTCCCTGGAGTGCGCATCGTGATAGCCACGCGATTTTCCACCTCACGTTGAGCGATACGGATTTCTAGTGGCTCCTCCACGATGACGCTCTCAAGCGTCTTGCCACGATCACTCCTTAATGCAGATACGCGCGCGATAGCGCTCGGTGCGACGGAACTCTCGTCAGCCACACTACGCCTTGATATGCCGATAGAAAGGGATAGTTTCTGGCGCGAGTGGAGTCTTTCCAAGAATGAGATCAGCGGCCTTCTCCGCCACCATCATGACAGGCGCGTAAATATTTCCATTCGTTACATATGGAAAAACCGAAGCATCAACCGCACGTAAACCCTCAACTCCATGAATGCGCAGAGTCTTGGGATCTGTTACTGCCATTGCATCAGTTCCCATTCGAGCAGTGCACGAAGGGTGAAGCGCAGTCTCACCATCTTTACGCACCCAATCGAGAATCTCTTGATCAGTGGAAACAGCTGGGCCAGGAGATGATTCACCGCCGTTGTACTCATCCATCGCGTGTTGACTCAAAATCTTTCGAGCAACGCGGATTGCCTCTACCCATTCGCGACGATCCTGATCCGTCGAAAGATAGTTAAATTGGAGTGCTGGTTTCTCTAGTGGATCAGCGCTCTTGATCCGCACACTCCCCCGAGCATCCGAGTACATGGGGCCAATATGCACTTGATATCCATGACCCCCGGCTGGTGCAGTACCGTCATAACGGATGGCCAACGGCAGAAAATGAAACATGAGGTTGGGGTAGGCAACGTCTTCATTGCTGCGCGCGAAGCCGCCACCTTCAAAATGATTAGTTGCGCCAGGGCCTTTCCTAAAGAAGAGCCAATTGGCTCCTATGAAGGGGCGCTTCCACATTTTTAGGTTTGGTTGCATAGAAACTGGCTTCTTGCATTTGTACTGCACGTAAACCTCGAGGTGATCTTGGAGATTGGCGCCGACCCCTGGGAGATGGTGCACCGGTTCAATTCCTACACTCTTGAGATACTCAGCATCGCCAACACCTGAGAGTTGCAGGATCTGTGGAGTATTAATAGCGCCCCCGCAGAGAATGATTTCTTTTCCTGCGATGATCTCGCGCTTCTTTCCGCGAATTACTTCAACGGCTACTGCCCGCTTACCTTCAAAGAGCACCTTGGCGACTTGAGAGCGCGTCTTCACCGTGAGATTCTTGCGGTGCATCACCGGGTGTAAGTAGGCGCGCGCGGCACTGAGTCGACGTCCACGGTAAACATTTCGATCGAAGGGACCAAAGCCTTCTTGGCGAAATGAATTAACGTCGGGCGTGCGCGCATAGCCCGCCTCTTCGGCAGCCGTAAAGAATGCCTCAAAGAGCGGGCTCTTCATGGGGCCGCGCTCTAACTTCAACGGTCCGGAATCTCCATGAAACGGATTCGTGGGATCCGCAAGACAATTCTCTAGTTTTTTGAAATACGGCAAGCAGTGCGCGTAATCCCAATTTTCCATTCCGGGATCTGCTGCCCAACGCTCATAGTCGAGCGGATTTCCGCGCTGCCAAATCATGCCGTTGATACTGCTCGATCCACCCAGAACTTTCCCGCGTGCATGATAAATCTTCCGGTTATTCATGAAGGGCTCGGGTTCGGACTCGTATTTCCAGTCGTAGAACTTGCTACCGATTGGAAAAGCGAGCGCTGCCGGCATGTGGATGAACACATCCCACCAATAATCCGGACGTCCTGCTTCAAGAACCAGGACTTCATTCTTAGGATCAGCACTGAGACGATTTGCTAACGCCGATCCCGCAGAACCACCACCGACGATAATGAAGTCGTAACTCATCCGGACCTCAAGCGCCCTGATGGCTATGCGTACCGCTAGCCAACGTATCTCGGTGAGCGCGCTCAAGACTCTCCACCACATTGGTAATGAGCATCGCGCGTGTCATCGGACCCACGCCTCCAGGCATCGGCGCCATAAAACCTGCAACATTCATCACGTCAGGATGGATATCTCCGACCAAGCCAGCTTCCGTGCGCGTAATTCCTACGTCGAGGAGAGCAGCACCCGGCTTTACAAGATCGGCGGCCAACAGTGACACCGCGACCAACAACGACTACGTGTGCGCCGTTGAGGGGCACCTCGTAGGCACGGAGCAACTCTACAATTCCGCGTGGAGTGCATGGGAGCGGCGCTTCTTGACCCAACACCAAACGTCCCAGATTCATCGGGTGTAAACCATCAGCATCTTTTTCGGGATCCATGGCTTCAAGCGCCGCGATGGAATCCAACCCTTTGGGCAACGGCAACTGAATGATGTAACCCGTGCAGAGTGGGTCTGAATTAAGTCGCGCTACCTCGCGCATGACCTCAGCTTGAGAGGCATTCGCTGGAAGATCAGCGCGCACTGAGGCAATGCCCACTTCAGCGCAATCGCGATGCTTGCCGGCAACGTACGCGTGTGAACCTGGATCATCGCCAATCAACATGGTGCCAAGACCAGGGGTAAATCCAGCGGCTCTCAATACCTCTACCCGCTTTGCCAAATCCGCTTTCACCTTCGCGGCGAGCGCCTTGCCGTCAAGTAGAACAGCTCCGCCTGAACCAGTACTAGAGCCAGTAGTCATTAATGTACTTCTCACCTTCATCGCAGAAAAATGTTACGACGTTCTCCACGCCGTGCTTCTCTTTCAACATCTTAGCCGCCAATAAGTGCGCACCCGAAGAAGGTCCTACAAAGATTCCATGCTCTCGGCCTAATCGCCGCATCTCCTCGATCGAGACATCCGATTCGATGTGGCAGACATCATCGAGGATGTCGCGATGGCGGGCGATAATTCCGGGGATAAAGCCATCAGCGATGCCCTCGATGAGGTGCTTACCGATTTCTCCGCAGAGGATCGTGCATGACTCGCTTGGCTCCATTGCCACCACGGTGCACTGAGGATTTACGGCCTTGAAGGCTTGACCCACACCGACGATGGTGCCACCTGTGCCGACGCCACCGATGACAAGATCTGGAAGAACTCCAGCGGGCAATTGATGGAGAATTTCTTGGCCCAGCCACTCGCGGTTTTCATCTACATTCCATTCATTATCAAATTGCTGTGGCGCAAAATAGCCGGGCAATTCTCCAAGTCTGCGAACTTCAGCGAGTGCATCGTTCACATGAAAATCTCCCATGGTGTGCACTTCGGCGCCAAAGGCACGTGAGATTGCCGTTCGTTCGGGGCTCATACCGTTGGGCATGACCACCAACATCTTGTACCCCTTAACAGCAGCCACCATGCTCATCGCATTGCCGGTATTTCCACTGCTCGCCTCCACGATGGTGTCGCCCTTTTTGAGCAAACCTTCGCGCTCTGCGCGTTCAATCATGAACTTGGCAATGCGAGCCTTGATAGAGCCGGAGGGATTGAGATACTCCATCTTGACCCAGATACCCTCAATATTGATGAGTGGGGTGTTCCCAATTGCATCAAGAATTGTCTCCATCTAATGCTCCTTACCCTTTGTACTGCTCAAATGTTAAGCCGAAAAAGTTTCCCATCAATTGTTCGCAAACGCCCTTTCAAGGAGGCGGCCCTGCCAGCAATTCTGACAGGGCCGCCTCTTCGAAGGATGGATATTAGTTACCCAGCCATGCCTTGACTTTGTCAGGATTGGCAGCGATCCACTTATTTGCTGCCTCTGCTGGTTTCATGCCGCTTTCGATATCTGCTGCTACTGAATTCTGATCCGCATTTGTCCAGTTAAAATTCTTAACGATGGTTGCGAAGACTGAATTAGAATCCATCAGCTTCTTCGATGCGAGCTTCTTGAGTGCTGTCTCAGGGTAATCAGTCAGTCCGCTTGCATTAGCAGCATCTGACCAATCATTGGCTGGGAACTTCACGCGCGATTGCTCTAGGCCAGGAATCTTAATGAAGAGTGTTCCCGGAGTGTAGAAGTACGCAAGTGCCGGAGTTTTGTTTGCTTCGGCCTTGGTGAGCACATCTACCAGTGCGGCTTCTGAACCAGTTGAAATAGCCTTGTAATTCAACTTGTTAGCAGAAATCATCTTTTCGCCAATCGTGGTGTAGCCAGGAGGGCCCTCATACCAAGCGCCCTTGCCGCCCGAGTCAGACGTCTTGAACATGTCCGCATACTTATTCAAGTTCGCTGAGTCCAAGATGTCTGGATACTTAGCAGCCATCCATGGTGGCACATACATACCGATCAGACCGATATTGCCGTTGTCGCCTACTTCAACAACTGATCCACGATCTACCCATTCTTTCCAACGCCCCCCGCCCCAGTCTTCGATGATTACATCGATGGTGCCAGCTTCCATAGCGTCATAAGTGACGCCCGCTTCTTCGAGGGTTGTTTGTGTGATGGTGCATCCATTTGCCTTGGCCACTTCGGTAACAACTTGTGCCGATGCCGTGTAACCATTCCATGCATGCATTGCCATCGCCCAAGTTCCGCACTCGCTAGAAGCTTTGGCGCTTTCTGCGGTGTCGTTAACACTTGAACTACATCCGGCAAGTACAAGTGCACCTGCAGCGATAATCGAAGCCGTCGCGATGCGACGTCTTTGGCTAAATATCATGTCTCTCCTCTTTTAAGGTTTAGCGACTGATGCGAGCGTAATATAGGCAGGCACCACAGGTAAGGGGTTCAGCGGGTGTTTTCCATTTTTTTAAGTGCGCCGAGCACTGGCTTGGGCAATTCGGTCGATAGTCACGCCTAGAAGCAAGATGGCGAATCCGGCTACAAGTCCTTTCCCTTGCAAGTCAGGCTTAGAACCGCCCAGGATCACTAAGTAACCGAGCCCACCTGAGCCGACAAAGCCACCAATAACAACTACCGCCAAAACAAAAATCATGCCCTGATTAGTTGCCAGGAGTATTGCTTTTTTCGCAGCTGGCAATTGCACTTTGGTAATAATCTGGCGGATGGTTGAACCTGCGACAGTCGCGGCTTCGATCATCGCTACGGGTACCGCACGTATGCCTTCACTGACAATCTTCACAACCACTGGAATCGAGTACACGATGCCGGTCGCGATCGCTGTAAATCGCGTGGGGCCAAAGAGTCCAAGCATGGGAATTAAATAGACAAAGGCAGGAAGGGTCTGTCCAGCATCCAGGAAGGGGCGCACGATTCTTTCTGCACGCACACTTCGTCCTACCCAGATACCAAGTGCGATACCGATCGACATTGTGAGCAAAGTTGCCACGATCGTTTGAGTTAACGTAATCATCGCCTCATGCCAGAGACCAGAAAGAACAATAAGAGCAAGCAATCCCGTCGCCAGCATTGCAACTCGGATTCCTCCAATGACAGCGGCAATGAGGACAATCGCAGACATCGTGACGAACCAAGGTGAAAATGCTAAAAGAGTTTCAATGGGATTGAGTACCCAGTTAGAAATGAAGTCTTTGAAGCCGACTGTGAAGATATAGAGGTTTGTGGTTACCCATTTAGTTACGTGATTAGTGACATCTTCTACCTGTTGCGCAATGTTGATTGATCCTGGCCACACGGCAAGCGAAAGCACGGAGCGCGAGGCAAAGATTGCAGCGATGGCCGCTAAGCCTGCGATGGCTCGCTTAATGCGCCTTCCCCGAATCTGGTGTGGAGTCATCGGGATAAAACCTTCTTGGGCCTTCGCCGCGGCACTCGTACTTCGGTCAAGCAAAATTGCCACAAAGACCACTGCGAATCCAGCTACAAATCCTTGCCCAACGTTCCTGATGATGAGCGCATCGACCACAGGTTTGCCGAGGCCTGGAGCACCGATGAGCGCCGCGATAACTACGAATGAAAGTGCAGCCATCACTGTTTGGTTGATACCGAGAATGATCATTTGTTTCGCCATCGGAAGTTGCACTTTGGTCAAGGTCTGCTTTGGGGTTGATCCCATCGAGAGCGCAGCCTCGATCGGTGACTGATTTAAGTTTCTGATTGCATGAGCAGTGATTCGGATCGCAATAGGGATGCTATACACCATCGTTGCGATCGTTGCAGAGGCAGTACCGATCAGAAAGAAGAGAGCCAGCGGAGCTAGGTAAACTAACGTAGGCAAAATTTGAGCCAGATCTAGAAATGGCGTCAATATTTTTAATACGCGATCTGAGAGACCCGCCCAAATTCCCAAGGGAATACCGAAGAGTAGCGAGAGCAAGACCGAAGCAATCGTCATGGCGAGAGTGTCCATCGTGAATTGCCACATGCCCAAGGCGCCACAAGCCATGAGGAGCGAGACGACAAGTAAGGCAGTGCGGAGCTTGCTCGTCGCGTAAACGGCAAGAGCGACAATGGCTACCACACCAAACCAACCAATGACTGGGATTATTGAGTTACCGCTTGGTACCGAAATAATCGAACGAATGATTTCCACAAACCCATTTATCGCGGCTCGAATGGGATTGAAGAAATAGATAAACGCTGAACTCTTTGTACGATTCCCTCTAATGGAGGCGGCCACATCACCTACCGAAGTTGTAAAAGCCGTGTTGTCCGCCGTTGCTAATTCGAGAGTGTGTTCACCTTGGAATATTCTGGAGAGAGCAACCCAGACCAATCCCACTCCGATTAAGAGATGCGACTTCTTAAAATGACGCATTTATGCGACACCAGAAATTAAGCGCAAGACATCCTCGCTTGAGACGGTTCTGGTCCATCAATCTCGTCTCCTGGCATCGCAGGGCGGGCCAAGTACTTCAAGGTCAAGACATGGGACTTTGCGATATCGCGCACAAAATTCGCAACGTAGTCATCGAGGGGGTTAGCAACTAATTCCTCGGGTGTTCCAATCTGCACTACTGCGCCATCTCGCATGATCGCTATACGGTCCCCGACTTTTACCGCTTCAGACAAATCGTGAGTGATAAAGACCATCGTCTTACCCAGTTCGCGGTGAAGCCGGATGATCTCTTGCTGCATGTCTCGTCGGATAAGAGGATCCAGGGCACTGAATGGTTCATCAAGAAAGAGCACCTGTGGATCTACGGCAAGCGCGCGCGCTAAGCCAACTCGTTGTTGCATGCCACCGGAGAGTTGTTCTGGAAACGCGTGTGCATACCCATGTAAACCAACAAGTTCAATCACTTCATTTGCGCGGGCGTGACGTTCGGCTTTTTTCATCCCATTGATCTCGAGCGGGTAGGCGATATTGTCGATCACCTTGCGATGCGGTAACAGACCGAA
The DNA here is from genome assembly GCA_009917815.1 of Actinomycetota bacterium. Taxonomy (GTDB): domain Bacteria; phylum Actinomycetota; class Actinomycetes; order Nanopelagicales; family Nanopelagicaceae. Next base: position 14,417 of record RGER01000007.1, on the reverse strand, counting down.
GTGCTGAAAGACCATAGAAAAATGTTGCCGACGAAGTTCGCGCAACCGCTCGGGTGTCGCTTTCGATATATCCTCGCCGTCTAGAAAAATTTCGCCGGCGGTGGGTTCAACTAACCGAGTCAGGCAACGAATCAAAGTGGATTTACCAGAACCAGATAAACCCATCACGACGAATACCTCGCCGGGGGCTACGTCAAAAGAAACATCGCTGACGGCGGCAGTACACCCGGTCTTGGCGCGCAATTCACTCCGCGAAAGCTTCGCATCGGGCGAGCCGACGATCGAAAGGGGGTTAGGCCCGTAGACCTTCCATAAGCCGCGTACCGAGACGGCCGGTGGATTGTGAGCCAATGAGCCACCTTCGCCTGCACTGCTCTTGCCGTCGACCATGCGCTCCCCTACAGCTCGTCACTTACCCCGCCAGCGATAACCCCGCCAGCGATAACCCCGCCAGTACTACTCGCTCCAGTGCTACTCGGCCGAATGGCCGCTATCGCGAAACCATCCAGAACGCCCTGGGGAAGTATTGCGCCAGAGGTGCTTGGCTTCAAGGTACTCGTGGAGCCCGCTTCCGCCGAGCTCCCGCCCCACTCCAGAGGCCTTAAATCCACCCCATTCAGCCTCGGGACGGTAGGGGCCATAATCATTAATCCAGATCGTGCCATGGCGCAGGGCCGCCGCTACCCGATCGCACTTGGCTCCATCACTGCTCCATACGGCCCCAGAGAGCCCGTAGATCGTGTCGTTTCCGAGGCGAATTGCTTCAGATTCGGTAGTGAAACTCTCCACGGTGATGATCGGACCAAAAGATTCATCCTGTACGCAACTCATCGTGGTGGAGCAGCGATCGAGCACGGTCGGTTCGAAGTACCAGCCTTGATCAAGTCCAGCACCAGTTGCGCGTTTACCGCCGATTAGCACTTGGGCACCTTCGCTGATCGCTCGAGACATATATCCGAGCACTTTATTGAGATGACCTTCACTAATCAGTGGTCCACTCTCCGCGAAAGCATCATGAGGGCCACCCAACTTGATGAGGGCAGCTCGCCGGGTCAATTCACGTACTACCTGATCGTGAATTGATGCCTCTACCAGGAGGCGCGTACCGGCTGAACAGACTTGACCCGAATGTAGGAAACCTGCAGTGACTGCGTTATCGATCGCGGCATCGACATCGGCATCAGCAAAAATAATGTTGGGATTTTTGCCACCAAGCTCCAGCGCAACTTTCTTCACCGTTGCAGCCGCGCTGGCCATGATGTGTTTTCCCGTCTGCAATCCTCCCGTGAAGGAAACCAAATCAATGCGCGGATCAGTAGTGAGCGGAGCACCTACTTCACTGCCTGAACCAAGAATCAGATTCGCTACACCTGCAGGTACGCCAGCTTCGGAAAGCGTGTTCATAAGCAAGACTGCGCTTGACGGAGATAACTCACTCGGTTTGACGATAAAGGAACAACCAGCCAATAACGCAGGTGCAACCTTCCAGGAGATTTGTAGCAAAGGATAATTCCACGGACCAATGAGCGCGCATACTCCGACTGGTTCGTAGGCAATACGGCTTGAAATCTCATCACGGCCGACATCTACCGAATGACCTGGCTCGGAAAGGGTGGCGTTGAAACGAAAAACAGAAATAACATCAGCTATGTCGTACTCGGCCTCAACCAATCTCTTCGCGGTATCTCCGCTTTCAGCTGCCGCGTAAATATTGAGATCTCGCTCGATTAAATCTGCCACGCGAAGTAAGAGCGCCTGACGATCCTGCCAACTCCAGGAACGAAAGATTCCACCGTCGAATGATGAGCGGGCAGCCGCGATCGCCTGCAGGGCATCTGACGCATCACCTTCAGTAGCAGTTGTGACCAGATGCTGATCATGCGGGCTACGGATCTCCCGCACACGCCCAGTAACACTCTCTTGCCACGTACCGTTGATGAAATGGCGCAAGAGATTCATGAGATTAGAAAGCTAGTTCACTCTTGCGGCGAGCCATAAAATCATCGAGCTCTGCGAGCACTTGCGCGTCCATCTCCGGAATCACGTACTCCTCAAGCTTCTTCTTCCAGATATCTGCTGCCCGATCTTTCGTGTCTTTCGCACCAAGACGGTTCCAACGTTCAAAGTTATCGCTATTAGTCAGGAATGGGCGATAGAAGCAATCACGGAATCGCTCCATCGTGTGTGCGGCGCCAAGGAAGTGACCACCGGCACCTACTTCTTGGTGCGCATCAAAGGCCAAGCTGCCCTCATCGAAAACAAGCGGCGTGAATTGCACTATGAGGTTTTCTAAGATCTCCATATCGAGGATGAATTTCTCATAACAGGAGACTAAACCGCCTTCTAGCCAGCCCGCGGTGTGCATTACCCAGTTAGTTCCCGCAAGGAATGTGGGCATCATTGTCATCATTGTTTGATAGGCCGATTGTGCATCAACTGTTTGCGCAGAGTTCAATCCCCCACCCCCACGGAATGGCAAGTGGTACTTGCGAGCAATCTGGCCAGTACAGAGCAATCCCACCCCAGATTCCGGAGTTCCAAATTGTGGAGAACCTGATTGCATATCGATATTCGAGAGGAACGAACCAAAGACCACTGGTGCACCAGGACGAATCAATTGCACGAGCGCAATACCGGTGAACGCCTCTGCCATTTGTTGAGCCAATGTGGAAGGAATGGTGACCGGACTCATCGCACCCATCAACAAGAATGGAGTCACGACCACGGGCTGGGCGGCAAGGGCGTACTCGCGGAGCGAGTCGAGCATGCGGTCATCCCATCGCAATGGAGAATTGCAGTTGATAAGCGAGATAAGTGCAGGCATCTCTTCGATTGCCGCACGGCCGCCATGCAAAATTTCGGCCACTCGAATGCAATCTTGCGCATTTTCTGCGCGCACCACGTTGCCCATGAAGAACTTGTCTGTCAACGTTGCCGCTGCATAAGCCATATCGAGGTGACGAGTATCTAAATCAAGATCGTTAGGCTCGCACACCACGCCGCCGACGCTGTCAAGCGAACCAAAGACTTGCGAAAGTTTGGCGAAGTTTTGAAAATCATTAAACGTAGCGTCTCGCCTTACATCACCTTCGCGTACGAAAGGTGGGCCATAGACAGCTCCGAAAACCATGGCATCGCCACCGATACGCACATTGTTCTTTGGGTTACGTGCGCGCAAACCAAACTCGCTCGGTGCCTTCGCCAACTGCGCGAGCACCCACTCCGGATCAAACTTCACGTTATCCCCGGATACCTCTTGGCCAGCTTCGCGGAAGAGATCGAGCGCCCATGGGCTCATAAACTCGATCCCAATCTCTGAAACTATTCTGCGCCAACCGGCATCCAACGTCGCCATGGACTCTTCACTGAGAATGTCGTAGCGGGGCATCTTATTTTCGAACATCATTCCTCCATTGACCGGTGGCTGGCTGCGACTATACGCTAGAGTCGTGGAACATTGGTTCCATATGGTGGAACTTCCCGCGTGGGAGGAATCCACCTCCACGTTCCTGCGGAGAAGACGCACGGGGAGGTTCGATGGCCAGCTCAAGCACCAAGGCGGCGACCTCGCTAGCGGCCGCACCGAGCGCCCCATCGCCTACCGGAGCGCAATCAATCGATCGCGCCGGAGCGCTCTTAGTCTCAATTCTCGATAGCGGCACCACCGGCGAACGTCCGCCGCACGTCGCCACACTTGCACGTACCCACGATCTCCCCAAGAGCACGACCTCTCGCCTCCTTTCAGCTCTTGAACGTCAAGGATTAATTCAACGTGATCGGGATGGCGCATTTCACCCTGGACCTGTTATCACGCGCTATGCACGCAGTGGTCAAGGAGAGTCCGCCTTGGCCACTGAGTTACATCCCATCTTGGTGCGCCTGGCTCAAGAGAGCGGCGAAACCGTAAATCTCGCTGTAGCTGGCGCGCAATTCGTCGACTTAATTGATCAGGTCGATGGAAGATACTTGCTCGGTGCCCGGAATTGGATTGGTACTCCAGTTCCCTACCACGCCTCTGCCTTGGGAAAGATCTTCATGGCCTTTGGGGTGACAGAGATCCCCTCGGGTCGCTTAGAGAAGCGCACGCCATTCACATTGACCTCGCAAGAGAGTTTGCGCGCCGAACTCGCCAAAGTACGAGCAGAGGGATTTGCAACGATCGTTGACGAATTAGAGGAGGGGCTCACTGCCATTGCCCTTCCAGTCTTCGATAGTGCGCAGCGAGTTGTCGCAGCCATCTCCATCTCCGGGCCTTCCTCGCGTTTAAGTAGCAACACAATTAGTGAAATCGTTCAAAAAATGATCAAAGCGATCGGACAACCTGGAAAGGCAGGCGCAGCATGAGCGCAGAAGAAATCATCAAAGGGCTCTACGACGAAACCCTCGTAGGAAATGCACCTGCCGTTCTTGAACTCACGAAGCGAGGCCTCAGCGAAGGCATGGGCCCCGACACGATTCTCTTTGAGGCGCTCATCCCTGCTCTTGAAGAAGTAGGCGCACGATTTGAACGCGGAGATTTCTTCGTTCCTGAAATGTTGATTGCCGGGAAAGCAATGTCAGGGGCTCTCGATGTTCTCCGCCCTCTCCTAGCTGAGACGGGTGCCGAAACAATCGGCACTTTCGTCATGGGAACGGTCAAGGGGGATGTTCATGACATTGGCAAGAATCTCGTCAACATCATGCTTGAAGGCGCCGGATTTGAAGTCATCGATCTGGGCGTACAGACCTCACCCGAGAAATTCGTCGCAGCAGTCGAAGAACATAAGCCCGACATTCTAGGCATGTCGGCCTTCCTTACAACCACGATGCCAATGTTCAAAGTCAACATGCATGAACTCACTAAAGCCGGGTTGCGCGACAAAGTGATCGTGATGGTAGGCGGCGCACCCGTCACCCAGGAATATGCAGACGCTGTCGGTGCAGATGGTTATGCCGCTGATGCTTCAACCGCGGTTCGCAAAGCCAAGGAGTTAATTGCCCTGAAGCGGGCTGCTCAAAATGCCTAAGTTACTCCCGATCGTTGAGTTTCTTGAGCATGGAATCAAGAAACCAATTTGGGATTGCCACATGTGCGGACAGTGCGTTCTTCACTCAACTGGTATGACCTGTCCGATGACGTGTCCTAAAACTCTGCGCAACGGACCGTGCGGTGGAGTGAGAGAGAACGGACATTGTGAAGTAAAGCCAGAAATGCGCTGCGTATGGGTGAAGGCATACGAACGGAAAGAGTCGCTCCCACTTCCACAATCATGGCGCGATCATTACAACGATCTTCGACCACCGGTTAATAATCAATTAAAGGGCACCTCTTCTTGGATAAACTTGATTACGAAGCGCGATCAAGTAACCCCTGCCGGATGGATCGTCGAAAGCCCCGTGCAGGAGAATCTGCGAGCGAAGGAGTGAGTAACTTTCCTTCACGTCTGGCCGAGCGTTTCTCCACGAGCGAACGCGTTTTCACCATCGAGTTCCCCAGCATCGATGGTGGCCATCTCTCTGACCTGAAGAGCCGGGTCGATGATTTACTCCCCTGGTTCGATGCGGCGAATGCTACTGACAGTCCCGCAGCTCATGCCCACGCTTCCAACGTGGCAATCGCGATTGCGCTTCAACAATTTGGGCTTGAGCCGATTCTTCAAGTCGTCTGTCGCGATAAGAATCGCATCGCCATTCAATCCGACATCATGGGAGCCGCGCTCCACGGCGTACGCAATATTGAATTACTCACAGGAGACGATGTCATCGCCGGGGACGAACCCGAGGCAAGACGCGTCTTCGACGTTGACAGTGCTCAAGCAATCAAGATTGCTGCGACCTTGAAAGAGGGCAGGTACCTTTCGGGCAGGAAGTTTTCGGATGCTCCAGACCTCTTTATCGGCGCGGTGGAGAACGCAGCAGCTCCACCGCTCGAATACCGAGCCGAAAGAGTTTCCAAGAAGGTCAGCGCAGGCGCACGTTTCTTCCAATTGCAAATCTGCTTTCATGGCGATCGGTTAGAGAAATTCGTCAGCGCCGTGAACTCGAACCATCCCACGCTGCCACTTCTGCCTACCGTTGTGCTTGTAAAGGGTGCGCGAGCACTTAAGTTCATGAACGAGAACGTGGCCGGGATAGATATCCCAGCCGAAATCATCGCCCAAGTGGAGCGCTCCAGCGACCCCAAAGAGGCTGCCTACCAACTCGCTCGAGCCCAAGCCGAGCATGCCCTCTCACTTCCAGGGGTACGAGGCATTCATTTCACGGACTTTTGCCATGATGGTTCACTTGTACGCTTGATGCGAGATATTGGAGTCACTCCGCGCTCGGCGGGAAAGAACTAGATTTCGACCAAAATTTGAATACAGAGATAGATCTCTACTAGCAAAGGAAGATTGATGCATACCGTTCTTTCATCACCAGGCAAGACCGTCACCATGGGTCACGACCAACCGTTTGTGATTATCGGTGAACGCATCAACCCCACTGGAAGAAGAATCTTTCAAGAGAAATTGCGAGCAGGAGATCTCTCGACGATCAATATCGATGTCGAAGCACAAGTTGCTGGCGGCGCCGATGTACTCGACGTGAATATGGGAGTACCACTTACCGATGAGCCCGCCCTATTGGCTTCGGCAATCAAACTCGTACAGTCGCTCACGGACTTGCCCATATGTATTGACTCTTCAGTCCATGAAGCACTTGAGGCTGGCTTAGCCGTGTATCAAGGTAAGGCGCTCGTCAATAGCGTCACCGGTGAAGACGACCGGATGGAGATCATTCTTCCACTTGTGAAGAAATATGGTGCGGCAATCATTGCCCTACCTAACGATGAGACCGGGATCCCTGCGACAGCTAAAGAGCGTCTCGATATCACAGAAAAAATTGTGCGCGCTATCGAATCGTATAAAATTCCTTTGGAAGATCTCGTCATTGATCCGCTTGCCATGACTGTAGGAGCAGATCCAGAGGCAGTGAAAATCACCATCGAAGCCATCCACCTCATTAAAGAGAAGTTCGGTCTCAACATGACTCTGGGCGCATCTAACGTCTCCTTTGGTCTTCCCAGCCGACACGCTTTGAACGCCGCCTTCTTACCCATTGCCATGTCGCATGGACTCACCAGCGCTGTCATGGATGCCCGCACTCCAGAGATCGTGACTTCTGTCCGCGCCGCAGACCTCTTGCTAGGGACTGACGCGTGGGGTGGAAATTGGATTGGTCGTTTCCGCGCACAACAAGCCGCTAACCCAAGCGCCTAACTTGATCGCAACGAAGGATAAATATGAGTAACGACGGAAGGATCAAGCTCACCTTCGTCGAATTGGGGAAGGCTGATACTCCGCCACGCCAAGTTTCGGTGCCAAGTGGAGTCTCACTCTTTGAGGCCGCCTCATGGAATGGCATTGCCATTGATTCCACCTGTGGCGGCCATGGCACCTGCAAGAAGTGCAAAGTGAAAATTGAAAACCCTGCGACTCCGACAAGTTTGGATAGTCGAGCCTTTAACGCTGAAGAATTGCGCGAAGGGTGGCGCCTGGCCTGCGTCCAAAAGGCAGTGGTCGACACTGCAGTCGATGTACCACCACTCACAACTCGGCCAAAGGCTGCCACTGTCGGAGTAGGACGACAAGTGATTCTCCGTCCGGCAGTCCAAAAACGCTATCTCGAGCTCACTGAACCCACACTTCACGATCAACGTACCGATATCGAACGCGTTCGCGACGCCATTTCAGATATTGAACCCCGCGCGGGGCTGGAAGTCCTTCGATCACTTCCCACACTTTTGCGAAAATCACACTTCAAAGTTACCGCCGTCTTGATTGACGACGAAATAATCGATATCGAGCCAGGTGATACCACCGCCACTCGCTACGCAATCGCGTATGACCTAGGAACGACAACTGTGGTGGCGACTCTGCTAGATCTCTCCACCGGCACTCCAGTAGCGGTTGCCTCAATGCTCAATAAACAACAGCCTTTTGGTGCAGATGTCATCAGCCGAATTAGCGCCACCATGTTGGACTCAGAGGCCCTGGGTCGCCTCCGAGTGCTCGCGCAAGAAACCCTCGCTGAACTGACTCGCGAAGTTTGCCAAAGCATTGATCCACTACAAGTTTACGAGGTCGCTCTTGCCGGAAATGCCACAATGACCCAACTGCTTCTCGGCATCGACCCGGAGCCACTCGGTGTCGCACCTTTCATCATGGCGAGCGCGATCTTTCCCGATGTCGCCGCAAGCGAGCTGGGAATAGATATTCATCCCCGTGCAAAGGCCTTCCTTATGCCTTCGCTCGGGGCGTACGTCGGCGGGGACATCATCTCTGGCGCACTCGCTTCCGGAATGGATCGAGATAAACGCCTTCGCCTCTTCATCGACGTGGGAACTAATTGCGAGATCATTTTGGGCGATGGCGAAAAGATTTTGGCGACGGCCGCACCTGCTGGCCCTGCATTCGAAGCAGCGTCAATTAAGTGCGGGGTGCGAGCCGCCCCCGGCGCGATTGAAACGGTAAAGATCATCGATGGTGAAATCGTCCTTGGCACTATCGAGGAAGAACCTGCGATGGGAATCTGTGGATCTGGCTTAGTGGATGCCTGCGCCGTCCTCGTCGACGCCGGATTACTCGACCTCTCTGGAAGATTTGTTACCGACGAAATTGCCAGGGAGATTGCCCCCGCTCTAGCAGCGCGCCTGAAAGAACGTGACGGCGAGCGAATCTTCATTCTCGAGGGAGATATTTTTCTTTCACAACGCGATGTGCGGGAATTACAATTCGCCAAAGCTGCAATCGCGACGGGCTGGGCCCTTCTCCTCGAAGAGTTTGGAGTGCAGGAGGGCGATGTTCAGCAAGTATTGCTCGCCGGTTCCTTTGGCTCTTATCTCTCGCCTGCCTCGGCGGTGCGCATTGGTTTAGTTCCTAAACTTCCGACGCTTCGCATCGTCTCAGCCGGAAACGTTGCTGGCGAAGGCGCCAAAATGGCGCTGCTCTCTTTACAAGAGCGCAAGGGGGCCCTCGCCCTACTCGATGAAATTGATTACGTAGAGCTCTCCGATCGAAGCGACTTCAACGACAAATTCGTTGATCGCCTCGCCTTTCCTGCGAAGTAAGGAATAGACGCTCGCATGGAAGGTAGCGCTCGCATGGAAGGTAGCGCTCGCATGGAAGGTAGCGCTCGCATGGAAGGTAGCGCCGAGGCGTGGGCGATCGTCGCCTGTGGCGCGCTCTCTACTGAAATCTCTGAAATCAGTGGTCGCCGAGGATGGCCACTCAAGATCTATCCCTTACCCCCGCTCTTGCACAATCACCCAGAGAAGATCGCTGGAGCGGTGCGCGAATTGCTTCCCGAAGTCATTGCATCACATCAACGTGTAGCAATTGCCTATGCTGATTGCGGAACTTATGGGGCGCTTGACGGAGTCGTCGAGGAATTCAATATCCCCCGGCTCGCAGGCGCACACTGTTACGACGTCTTTGCAACTCCAGAACGTATTTCAGAAATCATGGATGAAGAACCCGGCACGTATTACCTCACTGATTATCTTGTGCGCTCTTTTCACCGCTCCGTCATCGTAGAACTTGGACTCGACCGCTACCCAGACCTACGCCCTGATTACTTCGCTCACTACCAGCGAGTACTGTGGCTCGCTCAACAACCAAGTGAGGAACTTCGTACCCTCGCACTTCAAGCCGCTGCAGCCATCTCGCTTCCGCTCGAAGTAGAGGTCGTCGGAAGCATGGGCCTAGAACGTCAGCTAGCGCATCTCCTCCGCGTCAACTCGTGACATTGCGAGGTTAGGCGTTATTCGACGGCGCTGATCCGAGGGTCACCGTGAAAGTACGACTTCCACCCGAGTTAGGTAGATCCACCGTGACCTTGACACTAGCGCCCGGATCATATGATCGAATACGTACGATCGCCTCAATGTTATCTTTCGTATTCTTGCCATCGATCGAACGTATAACGCTATTCACCGGAATTCCAGCCGTCTCTGCGCCACCGCCAGCAGTCAAGGCGAAAATTTTCGCACCAGGCCCTGCATAGGTGGTATCGAAAGTGACGCCGAGCAGTGGACGCGTTGAAACACCAGCTAACGTAACTTTGGCGCCCACGATCTTTGCCGTGGCAATAATTTCATTCGAGATTCTCTTCGCCTGATTAATGGGAATCGCAAAACCCAAACCAATACTTCCCGAAGTACTCGAAGTACTCCCCAATGAAGCAATCGCACTATTCACACCGATGATGAGTCCTTGACCATTAACCAACGGTCCACCCGAGTTACCTGGATTAACAGCAGCATCTGTTTGCAAAGCATTGATATATGCCTCCGAACCCGTGCCGCCAGTAGTCACCGGGCGATCGAGTGAGGAGATAATGCCGCTGGTAACAGTTCCAGATAAGCCAAGAGGCGATCCGATCGCTACTACTGGCTCACCAATAATGACTTTTGAAGAATCCCCAAAGCTTGCGACAGGAAGATTTCCCTGATTCACCATGACAACCGCAAGATCGTAGGCCACATCAAAACCCACAACTTGGCCATCAAGCTCTGTGCCGTCTTCTAACTCCACGGTTACTTTAGTGGCTCCTGAAATGACGTGATTATTTGTGAGAATGAAACTCGACGAAGCACTAGTTTTAAAAATGGAACCCGAACCTGTCGCGCTTCCTGTGCGAGTGGTGATGGCAATACTGACCACCGATGGCAAGAGAGCATTCGCAATTGAAGTCACACTTAATTGCGTAGTCGACGAGCCTTGGGTTCCCCCACTCCCGGCCACACCCGCAGGGCCTGCAGGTCCGGCTGGGCCAGGTGCACCAGTGGCTCCAGTTGCACCAGTGGCTCCTGTAGGGCCGATGGCTCCTTGCGGTCCGGCGATATTCCAGGTGAGTGCGCGAGTACCCGTGGGGCACTTGCCGCTGGTGGGAGCGAGCGTGATCACCCGGGTGGTGTTATTGACGCATCCATTGATTTGATCAGTGGAAGAGATGGTGGTGGCTGCAAAGGCGCCGCCTCCGACAAGGAGGGCTCCCGCAAGAAAGCCGGCGCCGACTTTGGCACCACTACCTGCACCGCGGGTGAAGAGCCGACGAGAGCCATCCGATCGCTCGGCCGTAGAATCCAACGCCGCTGAATTTTCTCGACTCACTGATTACTCCCTCACTACACCAACCTGATCCAGCTTGATCACGCAACTATAAATACATTATGCAAAACGTGCCTGGGAGAATCCTGCGAGCGCCCTGGATTATTTGCCAAAATGAGCCGCGCCGAGCGCCTCTCGCCGTTCAGCAGCGAGTCGATCAGCGATCTCTTCACCATCCGGCAAGAGTGGAAGCGCCCCCACAACCCGGGCAAGTAGGTGGTCTGCGAGGTGCGGGTTACGTACCAGAGCCGGGCCATGTAGGTAGGTCGCCACGATATTGCCCGCAAGAAAACCATCCACCCGATCGCGCTGCTCGATCGCGCCACCACCATTGCCACCCCCCACGAGAACTCGACCCAGAGGATCAACTCCGCGTAAATCAGTCCGCCCGCGATGATTCTCAAATCCAGTCAAGGGCTCATCAAAAAGCTCGGAGCGCACAAGCACCTCACCCACGATGCGATCACTTCCCGGTCGTGAAAGAACCGGAACGATCCCCAGTCCAGAAATAATTTCACCCGTCACCCCAGGAAATGATTCGCCGAGTATCTGTAAACCAGCGCAGACCGCAAAGAGTTGCGCTCCACGAGCAAGTGCGCCGCTCAAAATACCTACCGAAGATCGCAGAGCGTCGACGCTGGCTATCTGTGCGCGATCCTCACCGCCACCCAGTAGATAAATATCTCCGGTAGCTGGCAAAGATTGATCATGGGGTGTGCAAATAATCTCTGCTGAGATTCCTCGTACTTGCGCGCGATGCGCTAAGACTCGTGCATTTCCGAAATCGCCATATGTTCCCAGCAACTCTGGATGAATGACCACAATCTGCAAGGGGCTCATCGGCGCCGACCTTTCACTCTCGTGGTGGCATCGATAAAGGCCGTATATGAAGTGAGTGCTTGCGCTCTAGTGAACCCATCTCTATAAATCTGGGAGGCGGCATCAGCGAGCGAATCCACAAGTGAGTAACCCACGCCATCAAGATGAACACGATATGCGGCATCTAGTTTTCGCTCTCCAGTAATCACTACATACCGGCCCCTCAATGGAGTGAAATCCACATCCCACAACCAAGATGTATCGAGCCCATCCACACCACGCGCATTCACTACCAAAATTACCGGGTCATCTGCCAGGGACCTCAAACCCTCTTGCCAACTCGACGGATTTTTGACCAATCGAAGCGAAACCTCAATGCCGCCCAACAAAAGACGTTTCCCAAAGCCGATTCGCGTGACTGGACCATGGTCTCGATCAACAGAGGCCAGGAACGGATCGCTCGCATCGATAATGACGGGTGTTGAAGGGCATGCTGCGAGCGCCTCGTGCCATTTCCGCGCCACAATTCGTACTTCTTGGGTTCGGTGCAATTGATCGCGACTCAAATTGAGTAAGAGCACCAATTCGGGGGCGGTCTCTTTGATAATCGACGGAAGATAGAGCTCATCAACTTCAAAGATCAGCACGTTCGATTTTTTTGCCTCGACCAGTGAGGCAGCGATTCCAGTGTTCAGGTTTGCCCCGGTTCGATTCCCGCCCACCTGAAATTTCTCGCCGAGCATCGCTGCAAGCATGGAGGACGTTGAGGTCTTACCGTTCGTCCCGCTCACCAGCACGACTCGACGTCCCCGAGTTAATTCACTTATCGCTCGCGGGCGGAGTGCAAGCAGGACCTTGCCGGAGAGAGTGGCTCCCTCCCCTTGCCGGAAGATGCGACTGAGTTGCGAGATGGTACGTGCCAGCATCAGCGCTATCGGGAGTGGAACCACCTTCGTAGCGTAACGGGCAACTATCTAGGACCGGGGCGCATACTGAAAGAGATGGTGAAATCTTCGCCGGAATCAACGATCTCGACAGTGAAATCTGCTTGCGTGCTTACGAAACGCCACTCCCCACACTTTCCCCCAGGACGATCAGCAGTTCGTACGCCGAAATCGGCGACCCCGGGGACTACGCGAACTTTTATCTGACCTCCGGCGGAGACAACTTTGGCCCGACCAGTAAGAGTGACGCCGTTGAACTTGCAGGCGGGAAATGATTTCAAGATGCTCTTGCTCTGCGGTTGGTTGGGAGCAGCAGGTGAAGCAGCCGAATTCACTGCGCCACTGTTTTGATTTGGCTGGGCGATAGGCGCAGGATTAGGTGCCGCCGGAAGCGGAGACGATGCTTCGTCGTTCTCCAAAGCGTGCCCATCCATTTCATCGGAATCGGCCGCTTCGCGGTTGGCGTATAGCGCCGCCGAAGACATGCGTGTTGTTCCGCCACTTTGGATCCGGAAAATTACAAGGCCGGCCCGAGTTCCGGGAAAATTCCCTGCACCTCGCGAAGGCGCCTGAATCGTAAATTGATATTTGAGACTGTATGAATTCGCCGTGTCAGTACAGAGCTTCTTATCCACTGACGCTGAAGCTCGCGCTATCTCTCGCCACTGCGCGCCGTCTTTCATAGAGAGCACTGCAGTAGTAGCGCCTGACACGCATTCAAAGAGTCGATTAGGAATACCACGAATCCAACTCTGTGGCGCGGTATTAATAGAACTCCACGTCACTTTAGGGTTCGGCGATGCGGAATCGAAAGCAGAGGCACCCGTAGGTAGAGCAAGCGAGATGGGTAGAGCGAGTGTGAGGATCCAGATAAGACGTGCGCGCTTTAACATCATGAGGTTACCCCCGGGATCAATATCTCTAATCGTAATCCTCCCAGTGGAGAACTTCCCAGCTTCAATTCGCCGCCATGCAATGCAACCACCTGAGACACAATACTTAAGCCCAAGCCAAAGCCTCCACCTTGTCGAGAACGCGACTCTTCCAAACGGCCGAATCGAGCCACCGCGATCTCCCGTTTCTCTGGAGAAATTCCGGGGCCGGCATCGTCAACCACTAGGTGTGCGTTAGATGATCCATTTGCCTCATCTAACGAAAGACGTACGCGTACCGGTGAATCCACCGGCGTGTGCCGCCGAATGTTTCCCATGATGTTTGCCAATACTTGGCGAAGTAATGATTCATCGCCTCGGACAATGACATCTTCTTCGATCTCGAGCTCTACATTTCTACCTACTTCTTGATCCCGCAGATCTTGAGCGAAATCAGAAGTAACGGAGGAGAGATCTACCAAATCGGCGGAGATCACGGGATGTTGATCGAGTCGTGAGAGGCGGAGCAAATCTGAAATCAGCGTATCCATCCGGGCGCTCTCTGCGTTAAGCCGATCGATGGCACGGGATCGTTGCGCAGGATCGAGATTCTCGGCATCTTTGAGCATCTCGCCATAACCCTTGATAACAGT
>RGER01000060.1 GCA_009917815.1 Actinomycetota bacterium | reverse complement strand
GGGAGTTGAAAAGGTCATTGCCGTGAACGTAGTCGGCGGGGTTGATCCGACGCTCGTCGCCGGAGACCTCTCACTCGTTGATGATTTCATTGACTTCACTTCGGGCCGGGAGAGTACTTTTTTTGACGGCATTCAACTCGGCGGCGTGCAACACGTTGACGTGACTGATGCATATGACGTAGAGATTCGTCGTGCCATGAGTGAGTCAGCCTTGCGTGCTGGTATTCCACTCCGCGAGCGCGGTGTTTATGCAGGATTTAACGGTCCACGTTTTGAAACTCCAGCAGAGATTCGGCTTGCCGCTTTAGCAGGCGCCACTGTTGTCGGAATGACTGGCTGTCCCGAAGTTACTCTCGCCAAGGAGGCTGGCCTGCGCTATGCGGCGATCGCACTCATTGTGAATCCTGCTGCTGGCGTGAGCGATCAGCCGATCACGATGGAGGAGATCAATGCTTCGCTTGCAAGCGCGAGCCAAAAAGTAATCACGATTCTTGACGGCGCGATTGGTGCTATCTAATGAGTTCTACCTCGAACTCAGTGTTGATCAAGAACGCGCGCTTTGTAGTGACGAGTAATACGTCCGATGAAATTCTACAAAACGTCTCAATTTTGGTAAGAGATGGTGTCATTGCCGAAATTAATCCGAGCAGTGTCACTTCAGATATCGACGTGTTCGACGCCAGTAGTCATTTGATGATGCCGGGGTTGATCAATTCGCATACACACCTAGCGATGTCCTTGTTGCGGGGATGGGCGGAAGGCGTTGATCTGCAAGGGTTCCTGGAACGTGTCTGGGCCGCAGAAGGCGCCATCATGGATCCAGAGACGTGCGCTCTTGGAACAGAACTAGCTGCCGGGGAGGCGCTGCTCGGTGGCACCACGACTGCTCTGGATATGTACTTTCATCCGACTGCCACACATCGTGCAGCAGTGCGTGTGGGACTTCGCCATATTGCAGGTCCGATTTTCTTAGATTTTGAAGGCATCGACGGATTGAAATGGCCTGATCGCATGGCCCTTGCAAAAAGTTGGCCAGCGTCAGCGGCGGAAATCGGCGGTCCTTATATTCCGCTCTATTTCATGCCGCACAGTACTTACACAGACTCACCAGAGCATCTCACGGAAGTAGCAGCGCTTGGGAAATCAATGGGTGCTCGAGTCCATCTCCATGTCTCTGAAACTCAAATGGAGAATGAAGATGTAAACACTCGTTTCGGAAAAACCCCCACAGAAATCTTGCACGATACAAAAATCCTTAATCTCCCGACGGTCTATGGCCACGGAGTTCATCTCTCAGATTCGGATATCGAAATATCTCTGGCACAGGGAGCGAGCGTTGCACACTGTCCCGGAAGCAACCTGAAATTAAATAGCGGTATCGCAGACATCATGAAGTACAAAGCTGCGGGGCTCAAAGTGGGGCTTGGAACCGATGGCTGTTCGTCAAGTAATGATCTCGATATGTGGCCTGTTCTTCGACTCGCCGCGCACCTGGTTTCGCTCAATCACGGAGCCAAGAGTGTTGATACATCATCGATTGTGCGCTCGGCGACCATCGAAAGCGCCGAAGCGCTAGGACTGGGTGATCGCGTCGGCAGCATCGAAGTTGGTAAGGAGGCAGACTTCATTGCTATTGATCTCTCCGCGCTCCATCTCACGCCAGTGCACGATGTTTTCGCCCTACTCGTTTATGCAGTAGGTCGTTCCGACGTAAGCGATGTATGGGTTGCAGGTAACCGCGTTGTGCAAAATCGCGTTCTTTGTCATGTTGATACAGCAGATCTGCGTGCACGTGTTGAGAAGCGCATTAAATCGCTGGATTCGCTCAAATGAAATCGAATAATTTAGAAGGGCTTTCGGTAGAGCAAGTAATAGAACGTTTCGCATTATTACCGCTCGAGGGCGAGGGTGGTTACTTCTCGCTGGTGCAACGCGATGAATACGGAAACGCCATCTACTTCCTCATGACTCCAGGTCAATTCTCGGCTTGGCACCGACTTAAAGAACGCGAAACCTGGGTGCTGATCGGCGGCGATCCGTTGGCGTTGCACATAAAGGAAGAGAGTTATGAACGGGTCGAGCTCTCTCGAGGTGGCGAACTCGCTGCCAGTATTGCGCCGGGGGAGTGGATGGCGGCTGAGACGCTTGGTGCCTGGTCGCTAGTGCTCTGTTTCCTGGCGCCACCGTTCTCTGAAATGGAATTAGCATCTGCTGAATTAGTTGACTCATGGATAAAAGATTTCAGCGAACTTCCACGGCTAGTCCACGAGTAGAGTATTGATATGACGAATTCATTTGCTGGCCGCACGATTCTTATTACAGGAGCTGGACGAAATATCGGTGCCCATCTTGTGTCGCACTTTGTTGAACATGGTGCGTTCGTGATTGCCGCCACGAAGTCGACTCCGATTCACATCAGCGAAAGAGTGGCGCAAGTAGATGTTGATCTTGCCGAAATAGGCGCAGGTGCTCGACTCATCTCTGATGCGCTCGCCATCCGTCCCACAATAGATTTTGTTATCAATAATGCCGCTCGCCAAGATGTGGCACTTCTCTCCCATGAAGAGCCGGAACGAATCGCAGACCTTTTTCAAGTGAATGTGGCGTCGATCGCAGAGATCCTCTCGACCATCGCCAAAGGCGGCACTGGGATCGAGTCAGTTGTGAACATCACCTCTATCGAGGCGCTTCGCCCTCGCCCCGGCCATGCGATCTATGGAGCCACCAAAGCCGCCCTCGATGCCCTCACCCGCTCGGCCGCGGTCGAATTGGCCCCGCACTGTCGGGTCAATGGGCTTCGCCTCGGACTTATTGAGAGCCCAGGGATAGCCGAAGCGTGGCCAGAAGGGGTGGGCTCCTGGGGCGCTCACGCCCCCCTCAAGCGGATGGGGCGCCCAGAAGAGATCAGTGAAGGCGTGGAGTATCTCTTATCGGCCACGTGGGCAACTGGATCGATTCTTGACCTCGATGGCGGGATCGGCGCCGTCGCACCCTGGTGATTACTCGGGTATTTACTGGGGCAATTACTGGGGCTCGCTCATAGGTGCCGAGGGCGATCTGGGAATTTCGGGAGATAAGAAAATTAGAGTCTCAACTTCTACTTGAGGTCTGCGAAATCACCGTACTTTGAAGAGTAGGAGCAGTGCTCTGGCTCGGATAGGGTAATCCTAAATTGTTAGTGGCAGCGTCAGGGACCATATCCCGGATTGAGTCGCTGATAAACACCCTGGTAGCCCGGAAGGGCTCGTGAGAGGAGTCCCATGAATAAGCGCATAACTGGTGGTGTTGCCGCTCTTGCTTTGGCAGCGCTCGGTTTTGCAATGACCCCAGCTTCGGCTGCGGTTAAGACTATTGACGAATCTGCTTGCGGAACCGCTGGCGCATTTTGCGTTGGTCTCGTAACCGATGTCGGCAAGGTCGACGATAAGTCCTTCAACCAATCGTCTTGGGAAGGTGCAAAGGCTGCCGCTGCTAAGGCTGGCGGCTTCTCGAAGTACATCGAGACCCTTGATCCAAAAGATTACGCAAGCAACATTGATCTCTTCGCTGCAAAGAAGTACAACGTCATCGTGACCGTCGGATTCTTGATGGCCGATGCAACTGCTGCTGCTGCTGTGAAGTACCCAAATATCAAGTTCATTGGTGTGGATCAATTCAACGGAAGCACTGCTGCTAACTACAGCGGACTTATCTTCAACGAAGATAAGTCAGGCTTCATCGTTGGTTACCTCGCTGGATACCTCACCCGGAGCGGCAAGACTGCTGCTATCGCTGGTGGACCAGACACCATCCCACCAGTTCGCAAGTTCATCGAAGGTTTCGCTAACGGTGTGGCATACGCCGGCAAGGAACAAAAGAAGAAGCTTGCTAAGACTTCAACCGTTTACTACTCGGGTGCAAATGCATTCAACGATCCAGCCTGGGGAGCTACCACTGCAAAGCAGTACCTCTCACAAGGTTACGACGTGATCTTTGCTGCTGGTGGTAAGACCGGTAACGGTGGACTTGCTGCAATCGCCAAGAAGAAGGGCGCCTACTGCATCGGTGTAGATACCGATCAATGGGGCACCGTTCCTGAGGCGCAACCTTGCTTGGTCTCTTCTGCAATGAAGAACCTCGCAGCTGGTACCGCATCACTCGTTGCACAAGCAAAGGATGGCTCTTTCAAGGGCGGTAACTTTGTGGGCACCGTAGCTGCTGCTCCGTACCACGCTCTTGCGAGCAAGGTTCCTGCTGCTGTTCAGAAGAAAGTTGCAGACGTTACCGCCAAGGTAGTGGCTGGAACCATTCCTACTGGCGTGAAGCAGTAATTAGCTAGAAATTGTAAAAGGAGCGGGGAACATACTTCGGTGTGTTCCCCGCTCCTGCATTAACTCGGGTAAGTTAGCGGTAGCTGAAAGGATCCTTGATGGCAGGCAAGAAATTTTCGCGCACCTGGCTCACACCAGTTGTCGCCGTTCTCGTTGCCTTCGCTATCGGAGCGCTGTTGATCTACATTCAAGGTGCAGATCCACTTAAGGCGTACCAATCTCTCTTTTCACATGCATTTGGCTCATGGTCTGGCATTGCAAAGACCCTTGGAAAGGCAACTCCGCTAGTACTGAGTGGCCTCGCGGTGACAATTGGTTTGCGCGCTGGGCTCTTCAATATTGGCGTACAAGGCCAACTTGTCACTGGTGCTTTTGCGGCCGCTTGGGCTGGCTATTTTATTCATGGATTACCGATCTACATTCACTTGCCGTTGGCCCTGATCTTTGGGATTACCTTTGGGGCAGGTGTTGGATTGATTGCTGGTGCACTCAAGGCGTATCGCGGAATTCACGAAGTCATCACTACCATCATGCTCAATAGCATCATCCTGGCGCTGGTTGATTACCTTGCCGGTCACGTATTTCAAGAGCCTGGACAGATTTTGGCGCGTACTCCGCACATTCTGCCCTCAGCAACGATCCCCAAAATCTTCTCGCTACCTTCCGGCTTCTTTTTTGCAATTCTCCTGGCTTATGGAGTCTGGTGGGTCTTTCAGCGCACTACGAGTGGGTTTCGACTCGAGACAGTCGGTCGTAATAAGAGTGCGGCTTGGTATGCAGGTATTTCGGTGAAACGCGCAGTCCTTATTGCGATGGCGGTCGGTGGCGGCATTGCAGGACTGGGCGGTGGCATCGAATCACTCGGTGTGATTGGTCGCTTTGAACCAACTTTTAATACTGGATTGGGTTTTGATGGAATTACCATCGCGCTTCTCGGACGGGCTAATCCGCTTGGAGTCATTCCCGGTGCGATTCTCATCGGCGGCATGCGCGGCGCGGCGGCCAGTATGCAATTTGATGCTGGTGTCGCTCCAGAAATTGTCGACCTTATCCTTGCGCTCGTACTCTTCTGCGTGACCGCACCCTTCCTTGCCAAGTGGCTCAAGAGCACCGAAGTGGGCGCCAAGATTACAAGCGGCTGGGGCAACTAATGAAGAAGTTACTCTCATTTAAATGGTTGCTTACGCTCTTGCTCGTTGCCATCACAGGCTACTTCTACTCTAAAGATGGTGTCATCACCTCTTCTGTGGTCTCGACCGCGTTGATCTTCGGATTACCGCTCGCACTTGCTGCCATGGTCGGCATCATGTGCGAGAGAACCGGCATCGTAAATATTGGTATCGAAGGCACTCTGCTCTTCTCAGCTTTTGTGGGTTTCTTCACTGCCTCAGCAACAGATAGCGATTTTTACGGAGTTGTGGCTGCGGTGATTGCGGGTACTGCCTCTGGTGTACTACTTGCATTCATGTCGATCTCTTGGAAGATGGATCAGATCATCGCTGGAACAATTATCAATATTCTCGCTACCGGTTTAACCTCCTTCCTTTACAAGCAGGGGCACACAGCACCGACTACATCACAAATTGATATTCCGTGGCTCTCTCAAATTCCATTCTTTGGTCAAGTGCTCTTCATGCACGGTCCGATTGTGTACATCGGGTTAGTGTTAATTTTTGTTCTCTACATTGCTCTTTTCCATACCGCGTGGGGATTACGGTCGCGCGCAGTAGGTGAGCATCCGGGTAGCGCAGACACGGCGGGCGTCTCTGTCTTCAAACTTCGCTATCTCAACGTTTCAATCGCAGGAGCGGTCGGAGGACTTGCGGGCGCCTACCTGAGTTTGGAACTAGTCGGTTCGTGGGATCGTGGATTTACCGCGGGTAAGGGATTCACGGCTCTTGCGCTGATGATCTTCGGACGATGGAATCCCATGGGCGCTCTCGCAGCCGCTATGTTCTTTGGTCTCACGCAGGCCATCACCAATCAATTGATGTTTTCTCAAATTGTGAAAATTCCAGATCAATTCGTAAATATGTTGCCGTACATTCTCACCATCGTTGTGTTGGCTATCTCGGCGGGCAAGGTGCGCCCACCAGCCGCTGAAGGACAGCAATACGAGAAGGAGCAAGCGTAATGAGTGCACTTCTCGAGATCACAAACGTCACAAAAACCTTTCCCGGTGTGGTTGCAAACGAAAGCATCTCTGTCTCAGTGTCGGCCGGTGAAATCGTCGCATTGCTCGGCGAGAATGGTGCTGGAAAATCCACCTTAGTAAAGAGCGTCTTCGGAATGGTCCGCCCAGATTCCGGAGAAATCCGGATCAAAGGAGAACTCATCGCCCCTGGAGATACCGGGGGAGCCATCGCTCGCGGTGTTGGCATGGTGCATCAACACTTCCAGCTTGTGCCGGTGATGACAGTTACCGAAAATATTATTCTCGGAGATGAGCCAAAGCGTGGCATCTTTATTAATATAAAAGCTGCGCGCGCAGAAGTGATTGCACTCTCTGAAAAGTACGGTCTCGAAGTCGACCCTGATGCATTGGTAGAGGATCTCCCTGTAGGTACGCAGCAACGGATCGAAATCCTCAAAGCGCTGCGCAAGGATGTAGACCTGCTCATTCTTGACGAACCAACGGCTGTGCTGACCCCACAAGAGACCGACGAACTCTTGCAAGTGATGAAGAATTTGGCGGCATCAGGTGTGGGGGTGCTATTTATTACGCACAAGCTTCGTGAGGTGATGGCTGTCGCGGATCGCGTAGTTGTGCTTCGTAACGGTCGTGTCGCAGGTAGTACTTCACCGAAGGAGACCGATGAAGAGGGACTTGCCCAACTCATGGTGGGACGTAATGTGGTTCTTCAGGTTGAGAAAGGTGAGGCCAAGCCAGCAGCACCTACCTTGGAGATCAAAGCTTTGTCGGTAAACGATGACCGCAAACATTTGGCGGTTGATGCACTTGACCTAGAGGTAAGAGCGGGTGAAATTGTTGGTGTTGCAGGTGTCGAAGGTAATGGTCAACGCGAACTCGTCGAAGCGATTTGTGGGATGCGTCCGCGCCTGAGTGGTGAGGTACTCGTTGCCGGAGCGCCCACTCCAGATATGCATCCACATGGAGTGCATGCCATGGGCGTTTCACATATCCCAGAAGACCGCGAAAAGCATGGATTAGTATCCTCCTATTCAATCGAAGATAACTTGGTGCTCAACCAATTCGATCGTGCGCCTTTTGCTCAAGGTTGGATTCGTAATGTTGCCACCCTCGAAGAGAACGCCACTCGCTTGGTCGAAGAGTTTGATATCCGCACTCCTTCCATCAAGACAACCGCAGGTGCTCTTTCAGGCGGAAATAAGCAGAAAGTCGTCGTCGCGCGCGAGTTAAGTCAGGACACGCGAGTGGTAGTTGCCGCTCAACCCACTCGTGGAGTCGATGTGGGCTCAATCGAATTTATTCATAATCAATTGATCGCGGCTCGTGATGGTGGCGCGGCGGTCTTGCTCGTATCCGCCGAGCTCGACGAAATTCTCTCCCTAGCCGATCGCGTTGCGGTGATGTTTGGTGGAAAGATCGTGTCGATTCTCGATGCCAAAGAGGCTGAACGCGGTTTAGTGGGTCGCCTGATGGCTGGACTCTCTGCGTGAGCGTATGAATATTCATATTGATTGGGAAGTCTTAAAGGCAGCGGCTACTCTCGCCATGAAAAGCGCTTACGCGCCTTACTCCAAATACCCAGTGGGAGTCGCTGGACTCGTTGATGATGGCCGTATTGTCTCTGGTTGCAACGTTGAGAATGCCTCGTACGGCCTGACCCTCTGTGCTGAATGCGGCATGGTCTCTGCATTGCATGCCACCGGTGGCGGGCGACTGGTGGCCGTTGCCTGCGTAGATGGAGCGGGGGAGGCGTTGATGCCCTGCGGTCGTTGCCGGCAATTACTCTTTGAGCATGGCGGCCCCGAACTCCAAGTGTGGATGCCTACTGGCGTACGCCGGATGAAGGAAGTACTCCCTGAAGCTTTCGGTCCTGCTCATCTAGAGAAGAGTTGAGCATGAACGTTGAGTCATTCGCCGCAGTAGATGTCATCGGCGCCAAACGAGATGGACATGAACTCACCCACGCGCAGATTGACTGGATGGTGGATGCTTATACGCGCGGTGTAGTCGCTGATGAACAAATGTCTGCACTTCTCATGGCAATTCT
>RGER01000059.1 GCA_009917815.1 Actinomycetota bacterium | reverse complement strand
TTGCCGAAGAGACTGCCCGTAATGAAGGCAAGCCAGAAGCTGCACTCGCCAAAATTGTTGAAGGTCGCGTAACCGGCTTCGTGAAGGAAGTTTCCCTTCTCGAGCAGGCATATGCGAAAGACAACAAGAAGAGTGTCGACCAAGTCCTGAAAGAAGCCGGCACGTCAGTGACTGGCTTTGCGCGATTCCGCGTCGGACAGGCCTGATGCCATGAGCCCTTCTCGCCCCGCATACCGTCGAGTGCTTCTGAAGCTCTCGGGTGAAGTATTTGGCGGCGAGAAGGGTATTGGCGTCGACCCAGATGTCGTGCAAGACATCGCAAAACAGATTGCAGATGTGGTTCGGAGCGGAACTCAAGTAGCCATCGTTATCGGAGGAGGCAATTACTTCCGCGGGGCTGAACTCTCCCAACGTGGCATGGACCGCGCTCGCGCCGATTACATGGGCATGTTGGGCACTGTAATGAACTGCCTCGCCCTCCAAGATTTTCTTGAAAAGCAAGAGATCGATACGCGCGTCCAAACTGCGATCACAATGGGCCAAGTTGCCGAGCCTTACATTCCCCGTCGCGCCATGCGCCACCTTGATAAAGGGCGCGTAGTTATTTTCGGTGCAGGTGCAGGCATGCCTTACTTCTCTACGGACACTGTGGCCGCCCAACGTGCACTCGAAATTGGTTGCGAAGCGCTCCTCCTTGCTAAGAGTGGCGTCGACGGCGTTTACTCTGCCGATCCGCGCAAAGATGCTTCGGCAACGAAGTACGACTCGATTTCTTACAACGAGGTCATCACCAAGGGGCTTGGGGTTGCAGACGCAGCCGCATTCTCCCTCTGTAGTGAGAACCACCTTCCCATCATCGTGTTCAACCTCATGGAGGATGGAAACATCGCCAAGGCAGTTCATGGTGAAAAGATCGGCACTTTAGTTCACTGAGGTAGCACTCAGGCCACTGTTAATTGATCGCGACGAAGGAGAAGCCATGATCGACGCAACACTTGCAGAAGCTCTTGCGAAGATGGATAAAGCCGTAGAGGTTGCGAAAGAAGACTTCGGTTCAATCCGCACTGGCCGTGCGCATCCTGCCATGTTCAACAAGATCATGGTCGATTACTACGGTACTTTCACCGCGCTAAACCAATTGGCTTCTATTCAGATTCCAGAGGCACGCATGGCGCTCATTAGCCCATTCGATAAGAGCGCCATGGCCGCCATCGAAAAGGCGATCCGTGAAAGCGACCTCGGCGTCAACCCTGGTAACGATGGCGGGGTTATACGTGTCGGGTTCCCACAACTCACCGAAGAACGCCGCAAGGAGTACATCAAAGTCGCTCGCCAAAAGGCAGAAGAGGCTCGTGTCTCACTTCGTAACATTCGCCGTCATGCCAAAGAAGGTTTAGATAAATTGGCAAAAGATGGTGGCTTTGGTGAAGACGAACTCGGTCGCGCCGAGAAGGAGCTCGATAAAGTCACCGCATCGCACGTTGACAAGATCGATGAGCTCTTGAAACACAAAGAGAGCGAACTTCTCGAAGTTTAATCGTGACAGACATTAATGCCCGGGCCGGGCGCAACATTCCTCTTGCTCTCACAGTGGGTCTCTCACTCTTAGGGCTTGTCATCGCATCCCTTTCGTGGAACCGCATGTTCTTTGCAATTCTCGTATCGATAGCGATGCTCCCAGCGGTCTGGGAACTCTCTCGTGCTTTTGCACTGAAGAGTATTTTGATTGATCCATACACTTCTGCAATTGCCAGCGTTTCAATTGTGATGTCGAGTTGGTTCTGGGGCCTATCTGGTTTAGCGATTGCAACAGGAATTTCCATTCCGATACTTCTTGTGATCCGGCTGCGTTCTGGCGTGACCTCATTTGTGCAAGATGTAACTGCCACGCTCTTTACCTTGCTCTACCTGCCCATGCCCGCGGGCTTCGCGGTCCTTCTTGCACACCCCGATAATGGTCGCGCTCGCGTGATGGCATTTATTGCAGCGGTTGCATTAAGCGACACCGGTGGACTAATTGCGGGGGTGCTCTTTGGGAAGCACCGTATCGCGCCAACCATCAGCCCGAAGAAATCTCTTGAAGGTGTGGTCGGCTCTCTCATACTCGCTATCGGAGGCGCTGGCACGCTTTATATGATCTGGCTTGATCGTCCCTTCTGGCAGGGTGCAGTTTTGGCGCTCATTACGGTGATCACCGCAACCTGCGGAGATCTCATCGAGAGTGCCCTTAAGCGTGATCTAGGCGTGAAAGATATGGGAGCGCTCCTGCCTGGACATGGTGGCATTCTGGATCGTCTCGATTCGCTTCTTCTTACCGCACCTTTCGCATACATATTTATCTCGCATTTCGTGGGGCTCTAATGGCGCTCAAGCCGGGAGAGTTGGTCTTTGCAGCGCCGAAGCGCGGCAAAAAGGCGCCTCAGCACATTGCCGATGTGCCAGCAAAAGATCGCAAGAAGTTTGCCGAAGACCTTGGGCTACCAGGTTTTCGCGCTAAGCAAGTAGCACTTCACTACTTTGAACACTTGAATAAGAATCCAGATACCTGGAGCGATATCCCTGTCGATCTTCGCAGCACATTGAAAGACCTGCTCCTTCCTGAACTACTTACTCCAGTGCGTTCGCTTGAATGCGATCGTGGTCGCACTCGCAAAGATCTCTGGAAGATGCACGACGGTGTGCTCGTCGAGAGCGTCATCATGCGCTACTCCGATCGCGCAACTGTCTGTATTTCATCTCAAGCCGGATGTGGAATGAATTGTCCCTTCTGCGCTACCGGCCAAGGTGGACTCACACGTAACCTCACTGCTGGAGAAATCACTGAGCAAGTAGTCATGGCTGCTCGCGCTCTCGACGGTGGAGAAATTCCGGGCGGCACGATGCGCCTCTCTAATGTGGTTTTCATGGGAATGGGGGAGCCGCTCGCCAATTACAACGCGGTTATTCAATCGATTCGCAATATCACCTCGCCACATCCCGAAGGTTTGGGTATCGGCGCCCGTTCAGTCACACTTTCAACTGTGGGTCTTGTTCCTGCCATCATGAAGTTAATCGATGAAGACATTCCGGTCACACTGGCTGTCTCACTTCACGCACCCGACGATGAATTACGCGACACTCTGGTTCCAATAAATACTCGTTGGAAAGTAAGCGAAGTTCTTGAAGCTGCTGACGCCTATTCGAATAAGACTGGTCGTCGTTATTCGATCGAATATGCCCTTATTCGCGACATCAATGATCAGGCATGGCGCGCAGATCTCCTTGGTCGCTTACTCAAGAACCGTAATGCGCACGTGAACCTGATCCCGCTCAATCCCACCCCCGGGTCAAAGTGGACAGCTTCGCGCCAGGAGGATGAGGATACTTTCGTCCGTCTCCTCGAGGCCTATGGGGTGGCGGTGACGGTTCGCGATACTCGTGGCCGTGACATTGATGGCGCGTGTGGTCAGCTTGCGGCTAGCGAAATCGCCATCACGGGCGCTCCTGCGGAATAGGTGGCAGAATTTTCCCATGCCAAAGATTGAGGCTTCAAATGTTGCCGATCATCGCGAGCGTCGTCGTGCTGCTCTTCTTGCCGCTGCTGTTGAATTAGCGATGGAAGAGGGCAGCGGTTCGGTCACGATGTCTGCGGTTGCTGCGCGAGCGGGCCTTTCGAGAAGCTCTCTTTACGAATATTTTGACTCCCGAGAGGATCTCATTGCAGATTTGGTGCTCGATGAGTTAGATCTCTGGGCTGCATCACTCAATGAGCAGGTTTCCGTCACGGCTACAGCGTTAGAGCATGTGGAGGCGTGGATGGTCGGTGCCCTTGACTACGTAATTGCCGGGAAGCATCGCCTGGCTCGCGAGCTGAGTTCTGTGGCTCTGCCTCCGCACCGCGTGCCCGAGGTGCGCGAAGCACATCATCGCCTCACTGGTCCACTCATCTCGGCATTAACCGAGGCAGGCACTGCGGATCCGGTGCGGGTTGCCAATTTTGTCAACGGAATCGTGGAAGCCACAACCCGCAGAGTCGATGCTGGCAACACTGACGCAGAGGCAGAAGTGAAGGCCGCGATTGAATTTGCGCTTGCTGGAGTGCGCGCACAAATTCGCTAATTTGTGTACTTCGTAGCTAGAGAGCTACTTAGCTACTGAAAGCGGATAGACCTTAGATACCTTGGTATAGGAAGCGTTACCAGCCGAACTCACTTGTACGACGCAGTAGCCGCTCCAACCCGCGGCAATCGTGGTTCCAGTGATAACGCAGTTACCTCCTGGGAGTGCAACGATCGTTGGCGTAACTCCGGAGAGCGTCTTGACAACGATCGTTTGATCCACGGATGCATTGATTGCTGTGGGCGCATCGCCAAGGATGGCAGATCCGATGGTGCTGGTAAGTACATCAGGACCGATCGGTGCAGACGTAGCGGCAGCGGAAGGTGCAGTCACGGGCGCGGCTAAGCGAGCAGCGAATGAAATCTTCACGCTGGTATCAAGGCTCTTATCGGTAGGGCCGAGATGATCGCGTTGCACGTAGATCACGCACTTAGAAACTGAACAATCCACATCTCCGAAGGCACCAACAACGGGGAGGACGAAGTCAGTGTTTGGCTTACCGACTGTGCCATCCGTTGGATAGATGCCACCGGGGAAAGAAGGAGTGACCCAGACGCCGTTGCCATTGCATTGAGCTGCCGTAGGACGCTTTGAGGTAGCCAGACACTCTCTTACATAAACACCGGTCTTTTTGGGAAGGCCCTTCACGGTGAGATGAATATTGTCACCAGCAAAAGCCAGCGCCTTGAGTGGTCCGCCCACAATTTGCACCTTAGATGTTGCTGCGGAAGCAGGGAGCGCGACTACTCCGATGAGTGCTACTGCAATGATCCCGGTGGCGATACTTCTTAACTTCATGGTGCTCCCTCTTTGACGTTGAGCGATGAGTGGTTGACTTATTTGGCTAGAAAGGTGACTGGGATAAAGATGTCGTAAGAACGATCGTCCCCTCGGGTGTGATCAGCGCGAACTGCAATTGCACAGCTCTTCTTGCGGCAATCGACTTTTCCGATCATCGCCCCGACTTTAAGCTTCTCGTTAAACCCGCCACTCTCGGTATAGGCGGTTGCTAATCCGATGCCGTACGTGGGTGGATTTGAAGAGATCCAGAGCGAAGCACCCTTTGTTCCTGTTTGATCAGCACCGCCGCCGCACGGTGTAGGCGCTGCTTTGTGGGCGAGTACATTCTTATTAACTACGCAAAGGGCTATATAAATGCCCACCGAAGTATCAAAGCCTTCGCCGGTAACAGTGATTACTTGGCCGCCGGGCTTTAGTTTTGTGCTCTTGCTGACGGTAAAAGTTTCGTTGTGTTGTCCAGTCACTGCTGATGCAGGGGAGAGCGGAATCGCCGTAAGGAGCCCGAAGATTCCGAGGAAGACTATGGCGCGGCGCATGAGAAGAAATTAGCGTTCAAATTCGAAGTGCGCTTCGACACGGTGTCGGAGCGTGTTTTCCGACGTGGTGTCGGAAGTCCCCTGAAATGTAGGTGGGAGGATGGCCACATGAAGAGGCTGGCAGCACTCCTTACGCTCGTACTCATGGGTTGTAGCACCTCGGCGCCATCAATCGACCATCAATCGATCGACCATTTGGTCACCATTTCAAAGGCGCTACTGCCTGTGGGTTCCAGCATTCCCGCCAATAATGCGGGCGTAGGGACGAACCTCGCAGGCGATCGAGTGAGCACGTTGGATTCCACTCGCATTGTTTCGCTCGCAAATGGGGCGGCCGAGTCACTGGTAGCGATGGGGCTTGGCGATCACTTGGTGGGGCGCGATATTGCCAGCACTTTTCCTGAGGTCGCGAAGGTTCCGGTGGTGGCAATGGGGCATCAAGTATCTGCCGAGAAAGTCTTGGCGACTTCGCCAACCATAGTGATCGTTGATGCATCTACAGGTCCGAAGAGTGCACTGCAGCAAATTGCGTCTACTGGAGTCTCGGTGGTCGTGATTCCCGAGGCCTGGACGGTTACTACTGCACACGATCGCATGCTGGCTCTTGGAAAAGCGGTAGGTGCTGAAGATGTTGCTCGCGGATTACTTCAGGATATTCCCAAGTTCTCTATCGCACCTTCTCCTCGAGTGATATTCCTCTACTTGCGTGGACCTTCCTCCATATACTTACTCGGCGGCAAGGGATCTGGTGCAGACCAAGTCATCACTCTTGCTGGTGGGCTTGATGCCGGCGCAGTGCTCTCTGACAAACCTTTTGCGCCAATCACCGCAGAGACCATCGCGCAAGCAAATCCTGACCTCATCTTGGTAATGACCAAAGGCTTGGAATCCGTCGGGGGCGTCAAAGGACTTATTGCGCTGCCCGGTGTGGCACAGACCTCGGCGGGGAAGAATCGGCGAGTTGTTGCGGTAGACGACTCGTTATTACTCTCCTTCGGCCCACGACTTCCAGACTTGGTAAAGCAGATCAACTCAGCCATGGTTACAGTGATGAAATGAAGAGAGTCACAGTATTTACTTTACTTTCAATAACGCTAGTAGTCCTTGCGGTTGCAGCGTTGCTCTCGGGAAGTGTGCACCTTTCATTGGGTGAGTTCATGCATGGAATATTTTCAGGTAATGCCAACGCACGCGAACATGACGCACTGCTCATCATTGGGCAGATTCGATTTCCCAGAGTGATAGGTGCCATAGCGATTGGCGCCGCGCTCGGTGTGGCTGGTGCGCTCATGCAAGGACTCTTTATTAATCCGCTGGCGGATCCAGCATTTATTGGCATTTCGGCTGGCGGGGTGTTGCTCTCACTCCTTGGTACTGCAATCGGTGTTGTCGAATTTGGTTCTCTACCAAATATTGCAGTTGCCGCTATTGGCGCGGTGATAGCTGCTCGGCTCATCCCAAAGCGTTTAGCTCCATTGCCATTTATTTTGGTGGGCTTTGGCCTGGGTTCTCTCTGGAGTGCCTTGAGTGCGCTGATTGCAGCATTGCAAGGGCGCACCAGTGCGCCTGGAACTTCGCTCTGGGCTATGGGTTCACTCTCGCTGATGACGTGGCCTTCATTACTTCGCCTCCTCCCCTTTCTCGTTATGGGAGGCATACTCGCGATTCTTATTTCGGACAAAGTCGATCGCCTTGCTTTAGGCCCCAGAATGGCCACTTTCATGGGTGTGCGTACGGGCAGAGTGAAATGGTTTGGATTAGTTGCTGCCGCCTTGCTCGTGGGCAGTAGTGCCGCGCTCTCCGGAGTCATGACCTTTGTTGGTTTGGTCGTGCCAAATGTACTTCGACCACTCGTCGGTTCACGGTTGCGTGCTCTTATGCCCGCTTCCGCACTCGGCGGTGCGATCTTGCTATTAGCAGCAGACACTCTCTCGCGTTCGCTACTCTCCTCCGGAGAAGTTTCCCTCACGCTTCTCTTAGCGATAATTGGCAGTCCGGTGCTGGTGCTCATCTTGATTCGAGAGAAGGCTTCCTCGTGATTAAGTGCACCGCTACCTCCATTTCTCGAGGGGAACGCAGGCTTATCAGTGATTTCTCCTTTGAGTTTTTAACCGGAATCTATGTGGTTAAGGGCCCAAATGGTTCGGGTAAGAGCACGTTCCTCCTTTCGCTCTTAGGCGAAGTACCACTTGCCGGCGGAAGCGTGACAATTGATGGTCGACATCTGGTATCCCTCTCAGAACAGGGAAGGTGTGCGACTTACTCTTGGTATGAAGATCAAGAAATAGCTTTTAACTTCACCGCCAAAGATGTCCTTGGATGGGGTGGCTGGAGCATCGGTATGGCTGACGAATTGGTAGCGGAAGAGTTGTTGGATCGGCAGTGGAAGAGACTTAGTCGCGGGGAGCGTGCCCGAGTGCTACTCACCAGTGTGTTGGCAAAGACGTGCCCGCACTACTTACTCGACGAGCCAGCAGCGGGACTCGATGACTCGATGATCTTAAAACTCGCGTCCATACTCACCGAAAAGGCGCGTGATGGTGCTGTCGTTATCATTTCGGAACACGATCTCCGATTGATTAGCGCGCTTGATGCGAAGGTGCTCACAATCCATGGAGGACTTCTTACTGAGTAACGCCCTCCACGTGGGGTAGGACCGGGTAGAAGCTCTCCCAAGTGTCAATCTCGCAGCCATTAACTCGAGAAAACTTGCGGCTCACCTTTTTGCCAAGCCAAGTTCCGGTGATGATCGCGGTTTGATCCCCGCCGTAGATTTCTGTGCACATTTGATCTGCTGAAGCTTTAGCGAATGGATTCTTCAGCGAAGCGAGTTTCTTACAGGCGATTGCCACGCCGGGGAGAGTGCCACTGTTTGGTCTGCAATTAAGGGTCCAGGTCTCTTTGGGCGAGTCCGGTGAATTTTGGAAGACAATCTTGAGCTTGCTAGCCGCGGTCGCTGCCGAGGATGTTTGTGAAGTGAAAGTAAGAATACCTATGGCAAAAACTACAGCCGAGAGTAGACGGGCATACTTCATTGCTCTACTTCTTTTTGTATCCGGCGGGACATGTGGGGTTAGCGCCCACTACTTTCTTCGTCGTCTTCCCCTTCACGCAGGTGATGATGATGGTTTTTGCTTTATTTGGTATTGCCGGAGCCGAGGTTGTGGGAGCCGAGGTTGCGGGAGTTGCTG
>RGER01000058.1 GCA_009917815.1 Actinomycetota bacterium | reverse complement strand
GGATGCTTTGCCGACATTCCAATAGAGATTCCAGCTGAAAAGCTTGCGGAGAAAATCTTAGAATTTAAGCCGCACGTCGTCACTACGTACGATGAATTAGGTGGTTACCCACATCCGGATCACATCAGAACTCACGAAGTAACAATGGCAGCCGTCAATCTGGCGGCAGAACGTGGGTGGCAGGTCCAGAAGATTTATTTTAATCAACAACATACCCGCGCGCGTTTAGAAGTACTTGCTTCCGCAATGACGGAACGAGAATTGCCAAATCCATACGAAAGCTGGTTGCAGAATTGGCAAGATCGTCGCCCAGTAAATATTACGACCCGGGTGGAGTGTGGTGAGTTCTTCGAGACGCGCGCCAATGCCCTCCTGGCTCATGCGACGCAAGTTGACCCAGATGGGCAGTGGTTTGCAGTGCCTATCGAACTTCAACGTCAGATATGGCCGACCGAGGAGTTTGAACTAGCCTTCTCGACTGTGGGCGAACTGGCAGTCGTAGAAGACGATCTCTTCACTGGTGTTGTGAGTGATGATGAGTAGAATGACAACGTGAATCTCTTAATTGGAACTCAGACAATCATTCTTGCTGAAGTAGACGATTCAAAAGTCACCCCTGGTGCTGTTGGCTCTATCGTCATGGGGCTGCTTTGCATAGCCACTGCTCTCCTTCTGCGAAATTTTTATAAGCGCTTGCGCAGACTTCGTAAAGATCAGTGAAAACTCGCTCAACTCTTTGGTGGATTACGTTCCATCTCACCGCCCTCGTATTAATCACAAGCTTCTTTTTTCTAGGGCAATGGCAACTTCATCGTGCGGCGGATCTCAAGGCATCCGTGAAGCCGATAGCAGATATCGCGGAAGTGCCACTCTCTCAGATTCTTAAAGTGGGTCAAAGGCTCTCTTCAATGCAAAGCGAGAGACGCGTTACCGCTTTCGGCAAGTACATTGCCAACTTTTATGTGGTCGATGCGGGAGTACGAAGTGAAGTTTCACTCCTCGAAACAAATTCCGGATCAATATTGGTACTCCGTGGAGTAGGCCAACCCGCCCAACTTAATCAAGATGTCACTATTGGCGGAAGGCTTACCCCTCCGTCAAGTGATGGAATAGATTTGAACTTAAGTGGACCGAATCAACTTTCGCGCATAGATCCTGTATTAATCGCGGGGCAATTTGATCAGCTCATGAATGGATATATCACTGCGTATGCAGAGCGTGGGTCTACTCCTGCCATGAAGTTCGCAGTCAATGAGTCAGCGCCACTGCCCACCAAGAAGGTACCTGGCTTTTATTGGCAGCACCTTCTTTATGTCGTGCTCTGGTGGATGTTGATCTTGATGGTTATTTATTTATGGGCGAGAACCATCCGTCTTGAGCGGAAAATCGGTATGCTGGCGGAACTAACGGGGGGTACAGA
The DNA here is from genome assembly GCA_009917815.1 of Actinomycetota bacterium. GTDB lineage: Bacteria > Actinomycetota > Actinomycetes > Nanopelagicales > Nanopelagicaceae. Next base: position 7,520 of record RGER01000058.1, on the reverse strand, counting down.
ATGACTATGAAATTATTTCGCATCTTTGCCTGGGTAACTGGCATTTTCCTACTCTTCAACGTGGTTGTCGCCCTCCCTTACAAATACATGTTCGACGGCACCGGTCAATGGACTGCCATCACATGGCAGATCCACGGTTTCCTTTATATGGCTTACGTGGTCGTTACGTTTAATCTCTCTCGTAAGGCTGAGTGGGATCTAAAAAGAACAGTGCTCTTCCTTATTGCGGGAACTATACCCATGGCATCATTCTTCGCTGATCGTCGCGCCCGCGCTCTGATCGGCTAACTTGATGGCTGGTTTTAAACGGTCAATAAAGAAGGTAGTTAAAGCTGCCGTCTATCCCATTTATGAACGCAGATTAAGCGAACGGGTCGATCGCACCAAACTTCCTCAACATGTGGGCGTAATTCTCGACGGAAATCGTAGATGGGCAAGGAATGCGGGCGCCGAAAGTGAAATAGGTCATGCGGCTGGCGCTCGTAAAATAGTTGAGCTGCTTGAGTGGTGTGAAGAGTTCAATATTCCGCACGTAACATTATGGCTTTTATCAACGGATAATCTTTCGCGATCAGAGAGGGAGATCTCTCTTCTTCTTGAAATAATCGATCGCACCGTTGCTGAGTTAGCTAGCCGCCAGAAGTGGAAAATGAATCTTGTTGGTGCTCTCGATGTTCTTCCAGTTGATCTGCAGGAGAGACTTACGCACGCGTGTGAGACGACACAAGATATTACTGGGATCACCGTCAACGTTGCGATTGGTTATGGTGGACGTCGCGAAATTGCAGATGCCGTTAAATCACTTCTCACCGAGCACGCGTCGCAAGGAAAATCATTGCTTGAGGTCGCTGAAACGTTAACTCCAGATCACATTGCAGAACACCTCTACACCAAAGGTCTTCCTGACCCCGACCTCGTCATCCGTACCTCCGGAGAGCAGCGATTGGGTGGATTCTTGCTCTGGCAGAGCGTGCACTCAGAGTTCTACTTCTGTGAGGCGTACTGGCCCGACTTTCGACGGATCGACTTCCTGCGTGCGCTCCGGGCATTTGCCCAACGTTCACGCAGATTCGGTTCTTAACACCACTTCGGGTGGGCGTGTCGCCGGGGACTTCCCTCGGGAGATGCGTAACTTTTATGCCATACGATCCTCGCGCAAACAGAGGGGTATTGAGTGGCGGTAGCAAGCAAGAAGCCCACAAGTAAGAGTGCAAGTAAGAGTGCAAGTAAGTCGGCCCCACACGCGGGGCCAGATTCAATCTCATATGTTCTCGATACCAGCGTCCTGCTCGCTGATCCGGCTGCGCTGTATCGATTCGCCGAACATGAAGTGATTTTGCCGATTGCAGTAATTGGCGAACTGGAGGCAAAGCGTGACCACCCTGAGCTCGGATACTTTGCGCGCGCTGCTCTTCGATCGCTAGATGAATTGCGCGTTCAATATGGTCGACTAGATGAACCCATGTTGATAAACGAAGCCGGCGGCACCATCCACGTGGAGCTTAATCACACAGATTTGCGACTATTGCCCGCAGGATTCTCTCGCGATGGCAGCAATGATTCTCGCATTCTTGCGGTGGCCAGAAACTTGGCCGAAGAGGGTCGGCAAGTGGTACTGGTGACCAAAGATCTGCCGTTGCGAGTTAAGGCAGCATCTATGGGTGTCGTCGCGCAGGAGTATCGAGCAGAGCTTGCCCCGAGTAGTGGTTGGACCGGAATGTGCGAGTTAGAGGTGGGAGCCACCTTGGTGGATTCACTTTACGAAGGTGAGCGTGTCGAACACGACGCCATTCGCAATATGCCCTGCCACACCGGAGTCGTGTTGATGAGTGAGCGCGGAAGCGCGCTGGGGAGAGTAACCCCGGAGAAGACATTGCGTTTGGTGCGCTCAGAGCGAGATGTATTTGGCATTCACGGACGTTCGGCAGAGCAGCGGATCGCGCTCGATCTGCTCACGGATTCTGAGGTGGGCATTGTCTCGCTGGGCGGTCGTGCCGGTACCGGTAAGAGCGCACTTGCCCTCTGCGCTGGGCTGGAAGCTGTGATGGAGAAGCGCCAACATAAGAAAGTCGTGGTCTTTCGTCCGCTCTATGCAGTAGGCGGGCAAGAATTGGGATACCTGCCCGGTAGTGAAGGCGAGAAGATGTCGCCTTGGGCACAAGCGGTCTTTGACACACTTGGCGCACTCGTCAGTCAGAATGTCATCGACGAGATTCTTGAGCGGGGTCTCTTAGAGGTTTTACCGCTTACACATATTCGTGGTCGATCACTCCATGATTCATTTGTGATTGTTGACGAAGCGCAATCTCTTGAAAGAGGAGTGCTCCTCACCGTACTTTCTCGCATTGGCCAAGGGTCACGAGTGGTCCTCACGCATGACGTCGCCCAACGGGACAATCTAAGAGTGGGCAGACACGATGGCGTGGTTGCAGTCGTCGAAGCATTGAAGGGTCATCCACTCTTTGCACACGTCACTCTGACACGAAGTGAGCGTTCTCCCATTGCTGCGCTTGTGACTGAGATGTTGGAAGATCCGACTCATCTCTGAAAACACGTGACGCATTTGTCACGCGCGACACGCTAGGAAAACCCTTATTTATTCGGCTTTTTTGCCTCGAAAATAGAGATTATTTGAAATGTGATATCTCTCTCTTTGAGAGCATTTTCCCCGCGTAAAACCAGAAAATTTTCGGCAAAATGTCCGATTTCTCTCCACAAATTCAGCATTCTCGATTTGACACTCATTCGTAGGACATGGGCATCTTGTACGAGCACAACAAGTGCGATGAGGCTCAATCGGAGGTGAAAGTGCGTAAGGGAATTGTGTGGGGATCAGCAGTTGCGTTATTGATCGTGCTTCCTTCCGGTGTTGCGCATGCGCTGCCTCCGTCGGCTGAGCCTGCTAGCGCCTGGGTTAATCGACCCATCACAACTCCGGTCACTCCGGATAGTCCAGATTTCATAGGACCACGGATTGAGCATCGCGCAGTTGAACCATCGCGGGCGCAGACGCGTACGCCGTTGGCGGCCAGCCGCATGAGTCTCGCGCGCACAAGGGTGGGCGCTATTAGCGTGGCCGGCGAATTAAATGCCGAGCTCTATCAATGGAATTTTGATCAGATGGGTTGCTTGGTCGATCTCTGGGATCATGAAAGCAATTGGAATTACAGGTCAATTAACCGGGTTTCGGGAGCGCATGGAATTGCCCAGGCGCTTCCGGCTTGGAAGATGTCAACGGTGGCCAAGGATTGGCGTAAGAACCCGGTCACTCAAATTACCTGGGGCATGAAATACATCAAATCTAGGTATGGCAATCCTTGCAATGCCCTGCGTCATTGGCAGCAGAAGAACTGGTACTAGCTCGTCGGCTTCGTTCCAATTGAGAGTGGCTTACTCGTTTCTGCAAAGAAATCATTACCTTTATCGTCAACCACGATGAATGCGGGAAAGTCGACTACATCGATCTTCCAGATAGCTTCCATTCCGAGTTCGGCGTACTCAAGCACTTCTACTTTCTTGATGCAATCTTGGGCCAAACGTGCTGCTGGTCCGCCGATGGATCCTAAGTAGAAACCGCCATTTTCTTGGCAGGCCTTTGTTACTTGCGCCGAACGATTTCCTTTTGCCAGCATGATGTGTGATCCGCCAGCCTCTTGAAATTGTGCAACGTAAGAATCCATTCGACCAGCAGTAGTAGGACCAAATGATCCGGATGCGTAGCCCTCTGGCGTCTTTGCTGGACCGGCGTAGTAGACCGCGTGATCGCGCATGTATTGCGGCATAGGTTGGCCAGAATCCAGGAGTTCCTTAATCTTTGCGTGCGCAAGATCGCGCGCCACAATCATTGATCCATTAAGTGAGAGGCGCGTCTTCACTGGGTACTTTGAGAGCATCTCGCGAATCTCGCTCATGGGGCGATTGAGGTCTACCTGAACCACTTCGTCGCCAAGCTTTTCTGCGCTGGGTTCTGGCAGAAAACGGGCTGGATCACGCTCCAACACTTCGATAAAAGCGCCCTCGGGCGTGATCTTTGCACGCGCTTGGCGATCGGCTGAACACGAGACGGCAATTGCTACCGGGAGGGAAGCACCGTGTCGGGGGAGTCGAATAACACGGACATCGTGGCAGAAGTATTTGCCACCGAATTGGGCGCCGATTCCGAAACCTTGAGTGAGTTTGAGTACTTCGGCTTCCATTTCGATGTCGCGGAACCCGTGGCCGGTCTTGGCATCTCCTTGGAGTGGAAGTGTGTCGAGATATTTTGTGCTCGCCAACTTTGCTGTTTTCAAAGTGTGTTCCGCACTTGTTCCACCGATAACGATTGAGAGGTGATAAGGCGGACATGCAGCAGTACCTAATGAGCGCAGTTTTTCGTCGAGGAATCTGAGTAACCCTGCTGGATTGAGAATGGCCTTCGTCTCTTGGTAGAGAAAAGACTTGTTTGCGCTTCCCCCACCTTTAGCGATGTAGAGGAAGGAGTATTCATTCTCATGGCCATTCTTGGTATCAGAATAAATCTCGATCTGAGCAGGAAGATTATTTCCGGTATTGCGTTCCTCCCACATGTTGATGGGAGCCATTTGTGAATAGCGAAGATTCAGACGAGTGAATGCGTTGTAGACGCCCCGGGAGATCGCCTCTTCATCGTTTCCTTGGGTAAGAACTTGCTGCCCACGCTTGCCCATCACGAGAGCGGTTCCGGTGTCTTGGCACATAGGCAATACGCCGCCAGCAGCAATATTTGCGTTCTTCAAGAGATCAATAGCCACGAAACGATCGTTAGGCGAGGCTTCGGGGTCATCAATGATTCGGCGAAGTTGCTCGAGATGAGCAGTGCGAAGATAGTGCGAAATATCGTGGATAGCTGTTTCAGTGAGAGTGGCCAATGTGGAGGGTTCCACCATTAGAAAGGTGCGGTCGCCCAGTTTTTCGACACGAACACCGTCAGATGTGACAAGGCGATATTCGGTGCTGTCGACAGCGGTGGGCAGGAGGTCGGAGTAGGAGAATTCAGGCATGGATAAGAGCCTACGCCTCTAGAGGATGCTCGCTCTGAATAAGGCGAATAGTGTGAGATTTTCCTCGCATCACCAGCGAGTGTGAGGTCATCCCTCGTGGGCCAAATCGCACTCCGCGGAGAAGCTCTCCGTCGGTGATGCCGGTGGCCGCGAAGAAGACATCGTCACCGGTCACTAGGTCGTTTGTGGAGAGCACCCTTGAAAGATCGTGCCCAGCGGCAATGGCCTTCTCGCGCTCGGCATCATCGCGCGGCATGAGGCGACCTTGAATGACTCCTCCAAGGCATTTCATAGCGCATGCAGCGATAATGCCTTCCGGAGTGCCACCGATACCCATAAGAAGGTCAATGCCGGTATTTTCGCGAGCCGACTCCACAGCGCCAGCCACATCGCCATCCGTGATGAATTTGATACGTGCGCCAGCTTCACGAATTTCCCTAGCAAGTTTCTCGTGGCGAGGGCGATCCAAAATAACCACTGTGACTTCAGATGGTGCGAGTCGTTTAGCCTTGGCAACTCGGCGGATGTTCTCTGCGACTGGTGCGGTGATATCTACAACATCCGCAGCTTCCGGACCGGTGGCAAGTTTTTCCATGTAGAAAACGGCGGACGGGTCATACATAGCGCCGCGCTCTGCTACAGCAATGACTGAGATCGCGTTGTTCATCCCTTTGGCAGTGAGTGTGGTTCCATCGATGGGGTCAACTGCAACATCACATGCGGGACCAATGCCATCGCCTACACGTTCTCCGTTGAAAAGCATGGGCGCTTCATCTTTCTCGCCTTCACCGATCACAACGATGCCGTCCATTGATACGGAGCTGATCAGGCGGCGCATGGCATCGACTGCGGCGCCGTCGGCAGTGTTCTTATCGCCTCGACCCACCCAACGGGCGGCCGCGATTGCTGCGGATTCTGTGACGCGGACGAGTTCGAAGGCAAGATTTCGTGTATTCCCCATGGCTACATCATTCCCTCCTGGCAGCGGTGCGGCAACGAGGTGACAAGCCGCTTATGCGGCTCTATTCTGCTAGATATGACGCAATATCGGATAAGTGAAGGAGCCGCGCTCCTCGGGGTCTCTGACGACACCGTGCGGCGCTGGGTGGACACGGGGCGAAGATCGACGGCAATAAGAGCAGTGCGCGGAATCGTTTCGTGGGCCTAGTAACGCGTGTCGAAAAAGAGGGGCTTGTGGGAATCGTAGAAATCCAAGCGGGCCCACATCGCATCATCAGTATGGTGACCGCTGATGCCATTACTGATTTAGGGCTTACTCCTGGGGCGCGCGCTGTCGCATCTATTAAGTCAACTAATGTTGTTATCGAAACAGCGTAGATCTTTTTCGACCTCGCTTATCAAGGTCCTCTCAATTTTTGCTCTTCTCTTTGTAGGCATGCCCTTTGTTGCATTGATCTTTCGAATCGAATGGCGCAACTTCTTCGGCCATGTATTCACGAGTGAGAACTGGAGCGCAATTCAACTCACGCTCCTGACATCCTTTATTTCGCTGGCCATCTCGCTCATCGTGGGATTACCTTTGGCTTTTCTTATGGCAATGAGCAGCTCTTGGGGGAAGCTGCGTCCTCTCCTCACGATTCCATTAGTGCTTCCACCAGTTGTCGGTGGCGTTCTTCTTTTGGTGGCGTGGGGTCGTCGTGGGATGTTCGGTGGCGAAATCTTTCAACTCTTCGGTTATTCGATCCCATTCACCATGCTTGCGGTGATCTTTGCTCAACTCTTTGTCGCCCTGCCAATCGTGGTGATCATGGCAGAAGGCGCCTTTTTAGAAGTACCGCGTGATTTGATTGATGCCGCTCGAGCCGATGGGGCATCGGAGGGTGTGCTCTTTCTACGTATTGCTCTTCCTTCGGCAGCATCGGGTATCGCAGCAGCAGCTCTGCTGGCGTTTTCCCGTGCGCTTGGCGAATTCGGCGCCACGATAACTTTCGCGGGATCGCTGCCTGGAGTGACGCGTACTCTGCCAACAGCGATCTATACGGCGTTGGAAGCAGACCCGGCGAGCGCGCTCTCCCTGAGCCTCTTGCTTGTTTTGATGAGTGGCGTACTGATGATTCTTATGCGCCGGCGGCTCTTTGCCTGGGTTCGCTAGAGCCATGCCAGAGCCGTACTCTGTACCAATGAGCAAAAAGGTGTTACTCGCCGCGCCTCGCGGATATTGCGCAGGAGTTGACCGAGCGGTGCAGACGGTCGAGAAGGCCCTAGACGTGCACGGTGCCCCCGTGTATGTTCGCAAGCAAATAGTTCACAACAAACATGTGGTTGAAACTTTGGAAAGACGCGGCGCAATCTTCGTTGAGGAGACCGACGAAGTTCCAGAAGGATCCATCGTTGTCTTTTCTGCACACGGAGTCGCTCCCGTTGTTCATGAAGAAGCCAAGTTGCGCTCGCTTAAGACGATCGACGCAACTTGCCCGCTCGTAACAAAAGTTCACCACGAGGCGCGACGCTTCGCAGCAGACGATTTTGATATTTTGCTTG
>RGER01000057.1 GCA_009917815.1 Actinomycetota bacterium | reverse complement strand
CTCACACTTCTCTGGCTCGGTCCATTGGCAGTCAGCCAACTTTCCGGGCATGCCGCGACCTTCGAGTAATCCCTTGCGATTACGTGCTAGGTCGCGCGCTTTGCGAGCGGCCGATCTAGCAGCGGCGGCATCAATAGATTTCCGAACAATGTCCTTACCTTCTCCTGGATTCTTTTCGAACCACTCTCCAAGGCGGTCGTATACGACTTTCTGGGTGAAGGTTTTAGCTTCTGTATTTCCCAGTTTAGTTTTTGTCTGTCCTTCGAATTGTGGCTCACCTAATTTGATAGAGACGATCGCAGTGAGGCCTTCGCGTACGTCGTCACCAGTAAGTCGATCTTCTTTTTTGCGGATAAGTCCCCACTCTTCACCAAATTTGTTGACCAAAGTGGTGAGTGATGCCCGAAAGCCCTCCTCGTGAGTGCCGCCCTCTTGGGTATTGATGGTGTTTGCAAAGGTATAAACGGACTCGGAAAAACCAGCGTTCCATTGCATTGCTACTTCGAGAGATATTTTGGCACTCGTATCTTCGGCTTCGAAATCGATGATTGATTTATGGGTTGTGCCTTTAGTGGAGTTGAGGTGACGCACAAAATCTGTAATTCCGCCGTCGTATTTATAAGTGATGTGTACAGGATCTCCATTTTCGTCTACATGTCCCACGCGTTCGTCGCGGAGCGAAATAGTGAGGCCTTTATTTAGAAACGCCATTTCGCGAAAACGGGTAGAGAGTGTTTCAAATGAATACTCAGTAGTTTCAAAGATTTCTTCTGACGGCCAGAAAGTAACGGTGGTGCCCGTTTCCTCTGTGGGTTCAAGTCGTTCGAGATCTGCTTGTGGTACACCAAGCTTGTATGTTTGAGTCCAGTTGTATCCATCACGTCGAATATCAACGCGCAATGTTGTGGAGAGCGCATTTACTACTGAGACGCCAACGCCGTGCAATCCACCAGATACGGAGTATCCGCCGCCGCCAAATTTTCCACCCGCGTGTAAGACAGTGAGCACAACTTCAACAGCTGGGCGTTTTTCGACGGGGTGCATATCAACTGGGATGCCACGCCCGTTATCGGTGACTCGAATGCCACCATCTCTTTGTAGAACTATGTCGATGGTGTCGCAGCGACCGGCAAGGGCCTCATCAACGGAGTTATCCACCACTTCATAGACGAGGTGATGGAGACCACGCTCACCGGTAGAGCCGATATACATACCGGGACGTTTACGAACGGCGTCCAATCCCTCGAGGACGGTAATCGCACTGGCATCGTATTCGGTGGTCACGCCTAGCCTCCCTATGCCCCATATGAAAACCGCCCAGATGGGCGGCTAGGGGTGTTGCTTCAATTTCTACCCCAAATCCTAGTGGGTAAGGTCGATGAGGGTGGGCTTTAAATCGCCCAGAATCGGCAATCTCGTGGAATAACTCGCTATGAGTGGGGGGAGGATGGCAACTCGCTCACTTTGAGGCCCGGGAGGGCGGCTCCTTCGAGGAGCCGATTTAACCGTAGGTATCTCGCGGACCCCGCCCTTTAACGTGGCGCTCCCCTTTGCGCCAGGAGGGTGGGGTAGGAGCAAGGACTTTTATTGTGGTGATCGACTTGCCCTCAGGGTGGTTCTGTACTTTTTTAAGTAATTCAGTGGAGAGTAATCGAGTTTGAGTCGCCCAAGCGGTTGTCTCTGCCCGCAGGGTCAGCACACCGTCCCGGAGTGTCTCGGCTCTCACATGAGCCGCTAAATCAGCGCCGGCTATCTCACTCCATTGCGCGAGCAAAGTACTTGATGAGATATCGGCTTCCCACCCGCGTTCGGCTGCTAAGGAAGCGATTACCTCGCCGAGTGAAGTCGGATCTCCACCGCGGCGAGTTCGCTTTCGTACTTGCTTGCGTAGGCCATTCTTTTGCAGCGGCGCTGAGTTTTGTTTTGCTTTCGCGGCAGCCAAAAGAGAGCGAGCTAAATCTATTCCGCTACTTTGAGTAGGGCTCGTGATTGGGTCACCCTCTAGCTCTTCTGGTTCGTCAGGCACTGCGTTCACCTACTTGAATAATGTGGCTTTGAAATTCAGTAGGTACATCTTCAACGACTGCGGCAGTAATAAACAATTGTCTAGTACGACTTTTATGGAGAAGTTGAGTGGTCAGGGCCTCTCTTCGTTTTCCATCTAGCTCAGCAAATACGTCATCGAGAATAAGTATGGGTTCTTCAGCTTCCAATAAATCATACGCCGCTAATTTGAGAGCTAAAGCGATCGACCAGGACTCTCCATGGCTCGCATATCCTTTAGCTAATTCATTATCAAGGAGCAGTAAAAGCTCATCTCGATGTGGGCCGACTAATGAAATGCCGCGTTCAATTTCGCGTTTACGTTCTTTTCGTATCACTGTAAACATTGATTCAACAAGAGACTCTCTAGATGTAGCTCGATCAAGTATTTCATTCTCAGTAAGTGAGCTTCGATAATGCATCTCAACTTCACCGCGGGGAGCCACGGAGCTGTACTCGGAACTAAAAGGTGCAGCGAGCTCATTAATAAGTTGTAATCTTTCAAAGACTAATTCGCTACCGCGTTCGACTAATTTTTCATCCCACACATCAAGAGTCTCTTCGTCAAAGTTTCGAGTTTGTGCGGATTTAAGAAGTGAATTCCTTTGTTTGAGCGCTCGGTCATAATCTGAAATAACACCAGCAAGTCGAGGGGACTTCGCCACAAGCAAGGTGTCTAAGTAATCTCGCCTAGTGCTTGGGTCACCCTTGACCAGCTCAAGATCTTCTGGAGCGAAAAGTACGCGTTGAACATAACCAAGAATATCTCGTTCTTTGGGCTGTGCTGCCTGATTAATCCGTGCACGATTGCTCTTACCGTTATTAATTTCTAACTCTAATAAAACTTCCCTATTATCTCGCTCAACCAAACCGCGAATATAGGCGCACTCACTCTCTTTGTTAATGAGTTGAGAATCTTGCGCTACTCGATGTGATTTTAGTGAAGCCAAATAACCTATAGCTTCGATGATGTTGGTTTTTCCAGCCCCGTTAGAACCAATAAGGAGGTTGGGTCCGGGTACAAAATCCAACAAGAGTTGTTTATGTGAACGGAAATCAATCAGTTCAAGTTTACGCAGAATCATTAGTAACGCATAGGCATAAGCAGGTAACGATAGGAATCGTCAGCTGCCGCATCTTTACTCGCTTTACCTGAAAGCACCGCTGGTTTATTAGACGCAGTGAAAGCGATGTGAACAAAGGGTGTACCTACAGCGGTAAGGCCATCGGTGAGGAAAGTGGGGTTAAACGCAATAGAAATTTCATCGCCTTCAAAGTCCACTGCGATCTCTTCTGTGGCTTGGGCTTCGTCCGTGGACTTGGCGTCAAGACGAAGAGTGCCATCAGAGAAATTCAATTTGAGCGAACTTGTTTTATCAACGACTACCGCGACGCGACGAACAGCTTCCATTAAAGCGGAAACTTCTACCACAGCGACAGAGGAAGCTTCACTGGGTAGTAGGTGGCGATATGGAGGGAAGGTGCCATCGAGCATCCGAGTGGTTGTCGTGCGGTTTTCGGTAGAGAAGCCAACAAGGTGTTCGTGTGAACCGGATGGTGCCAATGCAAAGGTAACTTTTGAATTACCTGAAAGGGATTTTGCTACCTCAGAGAGTGTGCGACCGCGGATGAGTGCGCTTGCACTCGTATTGGGTTTTTGGCTACTCCAATTAAATTCACGTACTGCGAGGCGGTATCGATCTGTGGCCGCCAACGTAACTTTGTCACCTTCGATTTCCACGTGCACACCTGTGAGCACAGGAAGAGAATCATCCCGACCAGCGGCAACGGCAACTTGCGCAATAGCGTGCGAAAGTAATTCGCCATCAACCTCACCAGCGGCGGCGGGAAAGATGGGAAGTGTGGGGTAATCATCGGCATTCATAGTGGGAAGAGCGAAACGCGATGATCCACACGTGATGTTGAGGCGAGAGCCTTCTAAAGCAAAAGTAATCGGTTTATGTGGGAGTGAGCGGATAACGTCTGTGAAGAGTCGACCTGAAACGACGGCTTTACCTGGCGCATCAACTTGTGCGGTGACCTCAGCCTCTCCGGAGATTTCTTGATCGTAGGCAGCTAGGTGGAGGTTTCCTGCCGCAGCCTCAAGTGAGATACCGAGAAGAATAGGCATGATGGGTCGGCTGGAGAGGCTCCGAGAGACCCAAGCGAGTCCATCAACGAGCGCATCGCGTTCTACGGTGATCTTCATGAGAAATCCTTCTTTAAAGAGATAAAGGTAGTCGTAGTAGTAGGCGCTGTGGAAACTGTGGATAACTGGTCTTTCTGCACTCCAGCGCTCCTTTTTAACTTCTTATAGTTGTGGGCAAGGAGGGCGTGGAGGGTGAGATTCTGAGGTGGGGTGTGGGTAGTCGGCCATTCCTCCACAGGGATACCCCGATATAACTCACTTTTCCCACGGGATCCCTGGGGGTTATCCCCACTCTTATCCCCACTCTGTGTAGAAAGTAGTCCAAAACGGGCATTCAGGGATTTTCTGGCGAGAGTTCGCATACTTATCCGTTCGCCCGGGTCGATTGCTTGATTCGATTTGTGAGCTCAGTGACTTGATTGAAGATACTTCGTCGCTCAGCCATCAATTGCCTAATCTTGCGATCTGCATGCATCACTGTGGTGTGATCGCGTCCTCCGAAGGTTTGGCCAATCTTCGGAAGTGAGAGATCAGTGAGTTCACGGCATAAGTACATAGCGATCTGGCGAGCATTCACGAGCGCCCTAGATCTGGATGTGCCACACAAGTCATCGAGCGTGAGAGAGAAGTAGGCAGCGGTTTGAGCCATGATCGTGCTTGAAGTAATTTCCGGACCTGATTCACCAGGGATCAAATCCTTCAAAACAATTTCAGCCAACGACATGTCTACTGGTTGGCGATTCAAACTTGCAAAGGCAGTGACACGAATTAATGCACCTTCAAGCTCTCGAATATTACTTGAGATTTTACTACCGATATATTCAAGAACATCGTCAGGCGCATTCAACTTATCTTGGGCAGCTTTCTTACGAAGAATCGCAATACGTGTTTCGAGTTCTGGCGGTTGAATATCTGTGATCAACCCGCCTTCGAATCTACTACGTAAACGATCTTCCAAAGTTGTGAGTTGTTTTGGTGCGCGATCACTAGAGATAACAATCTGTTTATTTGCGTTCTTTAAAGTGTTAAAAGTATGGAAAAACTCTTCTTGGGTACGTTCTTTGTTCTCTAAGAACTGAATGTCATCAACAAGGAGAATATCTACATCCCGATAACGACGCTGGAACGCACTCTTTTTATCGTCGCGGATTGAGTTAATGAAATCATTTGTGAACTCTTCGCTCGATACATACCGAACACGCACCCCGCTATAAAGATCCTTGGCATACGCGCCAATAGCGTGTAGCAAGTGAGTCTTGCCTAAACCAGAGTCTCCATAAATGAAGAGCGGGTTGTATGCCTTAGCGGGGGCTTCAGCCACTGCCACTGCAGCGGCATGTGCAAAACGATTAGAAGCACCGATAACGAATGTTTCAAAAATGTACCGAGGATTTAATTGACTATCTTCAGGAGCTTTTTCATTACTTCGCTCACTGCCACGTCCAGTACCCGGCCTTACCTCTGGTTCTGGTTCATCTTGAACTTGTTCAGCTAAAGATTCATCAACAGTGACAGCTATGCGCACATCACCTTCAATTTCAGCGGCCAACGCGGCGGTAATAGGGCCACGGAGGCGGTTCTCTAAAACCCCACGAGCAAATTCGTTTGGTACGGAGAGCAAGAGTGTGGTGGCACCACCGCGCTCAACCACACCTTCAGGTTGGGTGAGATTTAAGAAAGCACCATGTTGTGGGGTCGCTTCATTAACCCGGATAACAATCCTCTGCCAGAGGGTGGTGAGGTCATCAACGCGCTCAGTAAGCGTGCTCTCTTCCATCTCTCCACCCCATCTCTCATTATCCACAAACTTATCCACACTTGTTACGGAGATCTATCTGTCCGATATACCCCATATGAACGGATAATATTCGCTCTTTTTAGGGTGGGAACCGTACCTTGAGAGTTTATCCCCAGGCAAGTACTTCTCCACAACCCCTGGAGCGCCACCGGATTCAGAGACCCCTCTCTTCCACCCCTCTCTTCCACCCATCACCTCCAAGCCCCGCAGAGCAAAACAGCGTGAGTTTGACCCTCACTCGGTGGGCGCGTACCTTTTTAGGTCTGTGCACTCAGCAGAGTGCCGTGATAACCCCAGGAGCCCCACTGTGACTAAGCGGACTTTTCAACCCAATAACCGTCGCCGCGCAAAGAAGCACGGTTTCCGTCTACGCATGTCGACCCGCGCTGGTCGTGCGGTGCTCTCCGCTCGCCGCGCTAAAGGCCGCACCCGTATCTCGGCTTAACGCCTCCATGTCGGTCAGCCTGACTGTCGAGTCCGTATGAAGCGCGTCGAGCGTCTCCGTACAAATAGAGATTTCAAACGAGCCCTTCGTGGTCGTCGCGTCGCCTCATCTGCTTTTGTCTTGCACACTGGGAGCACAGAGACCCCAAGCTCTTCTGGGCAAGTGGGTTTCATTGTTTCTAAGAGTGTGGGTAACTCCGTTGTTCGTCATCGGGTGACTCGTCAATTACGAGCGATCATCTCCCCTCGAGTCAGTCGCCTTAATCCAGCAGATCGCTTTGTGGTGCGAGCGTTGCCTGCGATTACCACACTTCCATATTCACAACTTGAAGCAGAGATTGAAGCGGCTCTTATTACGGTAGGCCGAGCATGAAGAACCTTGCCCGCACCATCGCGATCTCACCGCTTCGGTTCTACCAAAAGTTTATTTCTCCTGGTTTAGCTCCCCGTTGTAAGTACTACCCATCATGTTCTTCATATGCCATCACTGCTATTTCCTCTTACGGTATACGTGGCGTGGGAATGGCACTCTGGCGCTTACTCCGATGCAACCCATGGAGTGCTGGCGGCGTTGATTATGTGACGCCGATAAATACGCAAGAGGCTGCATTTAATAGAGCCACTAATAGAGCCACTAATAGAGAAGGTGCCCATGGACTCCATTCTTAACCCGCTCTACATTGCGGTTTCCTTCATTATGCGGGCTTTCCACTCACTTTTTAGCGGGCTAGGTCTCAGCGCCGGGCTCTCCTGGACACTCTCGATTGTTGGTCTTGTGATCACAATTCGCATCATTCTTATTCCGCTCTTCGTGAAGCAGATTAAGAGCCAACGCGCGATGCAGGTGCTGCAGCCGAAGATGAAAGAGCTGCAGAAGAAGTACAAAGATGATCGTCAGAAGCAATCCGAAGAGTTGATGAAACTCTACAAAGAGCACAACACCAACCCACTCGCTTCCTGTATCCCAATCTTGGCTCAAGCCCCCATCTTCTTTGCGCTCTTCCGAGTCCTCAATAGCATTTCGGGAAGTCTAGATAAGTACGGTAAGTGCGCGACCACAGCAGCCAAACATGTGAATGCTGGAGTATTTACTCGCGATGAAGTCTGTGATGCAGCGAATGCACACTTCTTCGGTGCGAAACTCTCTGAATCTTTTATGCACCCTGCAGCAAGCTCGACCTCTACGGTAACAGTCAAAATTGTTACGGTAATTCTGATCATCCTTATGTCGGCAACAACCTTCACCACACAACGCCAACTAATGATGAAGGGTATGCCGGCGGCATCACTTGAGAACAACCCGATGGTGCAACAACAGAAGATTTTGCTTTATGTCTTCCCCATTATTTTTGCTGTCTCTGGAATTAACTTCCCAGTCGGTGTTCTGCTCTATTGGCTCACCACGAACTTATGGACGATGGGCCAACAGTTCTATGTCATTCGCAATAACCCCACACCTGGTTCGCCAGCATACGAACAATGGGAAGCGCGCCAAGCGCGTAAGAACACTCCCAAAAATGACCTCCAGAGTGACTCCAGTGGATCGCTAGGGGAATTAGCGAGTGGAAGTTCAGAGGAGAACGCTTCCGAAGAGCCCTCCGGCCAACGAGTACAACCCAAGAGAGCTAAGAAACCGAAGAGAAAGAAATAACCGATACCTATACAAAATAGGTCATAAGTGGTTATAAACCCCAGATTTTGAACCTAACCTAAGGAGTACTAATGAGCGAGACCACTAAAGAGAGCGTAATTGATCAGGCAGAAGAGAAGAAGCCGCTCTTAACCCGCCTCGAAGAGGAGGGCGAGATCGCCGCAGATTACCTCGAGGCGCTCTTGGATATTGCCGACCTTGATGGCGATATCGATATGGATGTGGAGAATGGCCGGGCAGCGGTAGCGATCGCTGGCGGCAATTTGAGCGCGCTCATCGGCCGTAACGGCGAGGTTCTGGATGCCCTCCAAGAGCTCACCCGGCTCGCGGTTCAAACGGTAACCGATGAGCGCAGCCGCCTGATGCTCGACATCGAGGGCTACCGGGTGCAACGTCGCGAGGAGATCGCTGAGGCGGCCCTGCGCGCGATCGAAGAGGTGAAGAGCACCGGAACTGCCGTCCGCATGGCGAGCATGAACCCCTTTGAGCGGAAGATCGTCCATGACACCGTGGCTGAATCTGATCTCACCAGCGAGTCTGAGGGTGAGGAACCGAACCGCCGGGTAGTGATTCTTCCTGCCTAACGTTTCACGTGAAACACCCCCAGAGGGGGTGCTCACCCATTACTTCCCCGCGCACGTCAATGAGATTACGGGCTATGCGGAGTTACTCCTTACCGCGGGAATTGAGCGTGGCCTCATAGGGCCGCGAGAGGCACCAAGGATCTGGAGCCGCCACATCCTCAACTCTCTCCTCCTCACCCCTTTTATCCCTGATGGCGCCAGCGTGATTGATATCGGCAGCGGGGCCGGGCTTCCTGGGATCCCCTTAGCTTTAGCTCGCCCCGACCTCCAAGTGACGCTCCTGGAGCCACTTCAACGGCGGATAGATTTTCTAGAAGAGGTGAAGATCGAGTCAGGGCTCGATATCACAATTATCCGCGGTCGTGCTGAGGAGACCAAGGGTGCATACCAAGTAGTGACCGCGCGAGCGCTCTCCGCCACTGAGAAACTCCTCCCGCAAATCTGGCATCTCATTGCCCCCGGCGGCGCCCTAGTGGCACTGAAAGGGAGCAGCGTCGAAGGAGAGGTGCGAC
>RGER01000056.1 GCA_009917815.1 Actinomycetota bacterium | reverse complement strand
GCAAACGCTCCGTGCTGGCACTCAGATTTTCGACTTAGCTGCGCAGAGCACCAAGAGCAGTGGAGCAACTCAAATCGCAGGTGACGAAGTATTTAAACTTCACGACACCTTTGGATTCCCCTTTGATCTTACGCTTGAGATGGCTTCCGAAGCAGGGCTTGCCGTCGACGAAGAGGGATTCCGTCGATTGATGAAGGAACAGCGTGATCGTGCTAAAGCAGATGCGCGCGCCAAGAAGAGCGGCCATGCCGACCTATCTGCTTACCGCGAAATTCTTGAACGGGCTGGAGCCTCCAAATTCCTTGGGTATGAGCGCCTCGATGTTGAATCTCGCGTCGCCGGAATTCTTCATGGCGGAGCGAAAGTTGAGAGCGCCCAGCTAGGTGACGAAGTAGAGATCGTTCTTGAACAGACACCGTTTTACGCCGAAGGTGGGGGACAGCTTGCAGATGGTGGAATCATTCAAACAAGCGACGGTGCCATTATCGAAATTGATGACGTGCAATCACCACTGCCGGGTTTGATCGTGCACCGTGGGCGAGTTATTGATGGTTCATTTGCAGTCGCCGCCGGTGCCCATGCCAAGATTGATATCGATCGTCGTCGCGCCATCTCGCGCGCTCACACTGCAACCCACTTGGTACATAAGGCCTTTCGCGAGCATCTCGGCGAAACCGCTACGCAGGCTGGTTCGGAGAATGCGCCCGGTCGTTTCCGTTTTGACTTTGCCGCCACTGGAGCTATTCCGCTCTCGATGATGCAAGAGGTGGAGGCGCAAGTAAACGGTGTCCTCTCGGAGGATTTGGCGGTTACTTCACAGATCATGACATTGCCTGAGGCTAAGGCGATGGGTGCCATGGCGCTCTTTGGTGAGAAATACGGCGAAAGCGTGCGTGTGGTGAGCGTCGGTGAATGGACCAGCGAATTGTGTGGCGGCACGCACGCTGAGCGCTCTGGTCAGCTCGGCGTCGTTAAATTGTTGGGTGAATCTTCAATTGGAGCGGGCGTACGGCGCGTAGAAGCCTTGGTTGGGCGAGACGCTTACTCCTTCCTCGCTCGCGAATACACCCTGCTTAACTCTCTGACCGAAATCATTAAGGGAGCGCGCACGGAGGAGCTTCCCGAACGTATTAATAACTTGGTAACTCGATTACGAGAGGTTGAGAAGGAATTATCTGCAGTACGAGCAGCGGCGCTCATGGAAGGTTCAGCAGCAATTCTGGCCGAAGCAATAAGTTTTGGAGAAGTAACCCTCATTGCGCATCGCGCACCTAGTGGTGCCTCAGCTGATGATGTTCGCAAATTAGCACTCGACCTCAAGGAACGCCTGAAGGGGCGCAACGCAGTGGTTGCGATCGCTGGCGATACCGACTCCAAGCCTTTCATGATTGTGGCGACCGACGAGGGTGCCCGCGCTCATGGAGCGAGCGCAGGTGCATTAGCTAAGAGTGCAGCGAGTGTTCTCGGCGGCGGTGGCGGGGGTAAGGATGACCTCGCTCAAGGCGGCGGTGTCGACGTATCGAAGATTGGTGAGGCCCTAGCCGCTGTCACAACCTCGGTGCAAGCACTCAAGTAATGCGTCTGGGTCGTCGTCTGGGAATTGATTACGGAAGTGTGCGCGTCGGCGTAGCGATCTGTGATCCTCATGGGCTTCTTGCAACGCCTTACGAAACGCTTCCGACGATCACGTCAGTTGCAGATATTGTGAGAATCGTCCGTGAGGAAGAGGTCATTGAGATCGTTCTCGGTCTTCCGCGTCATCTCAACGGAAGTGAGGGCGCTTCGGCCGAGTTGGTTCGTGCTTACGCTGAAGAGCTCCGGGCCACTCAAGTACCTATCAGATTTGTTGACGAACGCAGTACGACACTGTCGGCCGCCTCGCAATTGAGGCAGAGTGGGCGCACAGCGAAGAATTCAAAAGCGATCATTGATCAAGCTACCGCAGTGATCATCTTGCAAGGAGCCTTGGACGCTGAGCGCAACGGTCGCCTTCCTGGTGAGGTGATGGAATGAAGAAGCGACTGGCATTCATATTGATTCCAGCCGCTCTCGCGCTTGCCCTCTTCTCATATTTTGTCTCTCGCCCGCCCGATCTAGATTTCCCCGCTGGTAGCGCTACAACCGTCGTTGATTTCACAATTGCTCCAGGCGAGACCGGCAGTCAGATCGCCCATGCCTTAGCTAAAGCAGGAGTAGTAAAAACCTGGGAGTCTTTTTTCAATGTAGCAGCAGCGGATAAGAGATCTCTTACCTTGCAACCTGGAACACGCAAGATACACCTCCGTCAGCCAGCCGCTCTGGCATTGGAAGAGTTGTTAGACGCAAAGCTTCTGGTAGGCGTGGTGCGTATACCGGAAGGCGCTCGGGTATCAAACGTCATCACACTCATGGTCGCGCAAGGTTTTGATGAAAAAGAGGTGCGATTAGCGCTAAAGAATGCAAAGACTCCCTGGGGGAGTGTGGAAGGTTCACTCTTTCCGGCCACTTACGCCTTTCCCAAGACAACATCGGCAGAGTCCGCGGTCGCTCAAATGATTCAAACCGCAAAGGGGAAACTGCACGATCTTAAAGTTGAAGAGCGTGCGCGAACGCTTGGGCTTTCAACTCTTCAGGTCCTTACGGTTGCATCACTGGTACAAGCCGAGGCCGACGAGAGGGACTTCTCTAAGGTCGCTCGCGTCGTTTACAACCGCTTGGCAGATGGAATGCGCCTGCAATTAGACACCACGGTCCTTTATGCATTGAACGAGCAAGGCAGGATTAAGGTCACCAACAAGGATTTAGAGGTTTCCTCCAAGTACAACACCTACACCCATGCCGGTTTACCTCCGGGTCCTATCGGTAACCCAGGCAGCAAGGCGATTGAGGCGGCCCTTACCCCAGCGGAAGGTCCTTGGCTCTTTTTTATCACGGTGAAGCCCGGTGATACTCGATTCACTGAATCCGAAAGTCAGTTCTACAAGTGGAAGAGCGAATATCAGAAGAATTACGCCGCCGGAGCGTTTAAGGTGGCGTCATGAAATGCGCAGTACTTGGTTCGCCGATTGCACATTCAAGGTCCCCGCAATTACATCTCGCGGGTTACGCGCTCCTAGGTCTCGATTGGAGTTATGAGCGGATCGAATTAGGCAAGGGTGCACTAGCTGGCTTCGTCGAAGGCTTAGATGATACCTGGGCAGGTCTATCGCTCACCATGCCGTTGAAGGAAGAGGCGTTGGCGGTGGCTAGCCATGTTGATCCGCTCGCTCATCGTGTGGGTGGAGCAAATACTCTCGTGCGTCATGGTGATAACTGGAGTGCCTACAACACCGACGTTCTTGGTTTTGCGCACATTTTTTCGCAGCACTCTCAAATGGAGAACGTCTCTCTCCTCGGAGGTGGCGCTACGGCTAGAGCGGCCTTGGCGGCGTTACAACCATATGAGATCCAAGTGACTGTTTACTTGCGAAGTTCACATCGCATCGCCTCCATCGAGCGGGCCTTTGGCGGCAGGAGCGAGCACCTCATCATCAAAGAGTGGAGTGCGCGAACCGAAGCATTAGCCGATCCGATTCTCATTTCTACTACACCTGCGGGTGCCAGCGATGATCTCGTCGATTCAGTTGAGGGCCTGCCAGATGACTTAGGTACCACTCTCTTCATTGACGCGCTCTATGGGAATGTTCCAACGCCGTTGGCTGGCGCACTTTTATCTGTGGAGAGGGAAGTGGTCGACGGAAAGAAGTTATTGGTTTACCAAGCTATTGAGCAGATTCGTCTGATGACAGAAGTAGATTTTGACGCACTCACAATGGAGTCGGCTCTCCTCCAAGCTGTGGAAAAGTAATTCGCGATCTGCTCAGCTTGACTACCCTGCCACGATGCAGCAGAGCACTCTCGAAGTAGTTGGCGCCGCCCTCTTTCTTCTCGTCGTGTCGATCACCGATATCAGAACCTTGCGAATTCCCAACCGAGCCACCGCACTCTTTCTCTTTTGGGAGTTGCTATTTATCGGAGCGACGGATCAATCTCCCTTACGTATCGTGGGGCTCTCGCTTCTTACCGCTTTGCTCTGGGGAGTGCTTGCGCTCTATCTCGGCATGGGCGGCGGCGACTTCAAATTGCTCTTTCCCTTAGCTCTCCTCCTCCGCTCACCCGTGCACCTCTTTTATGCGCTCACTTTGGCCGCGACTTCAGGCGGACTCTTATCGCTGGTGATGCGCTATCGGATGACTCAAGCACTGCCCTTTGCTCCATTTCTAGCCGGCGCGGCGCTGATCGTGCTCATCTTTTAGGGGTAAATAGGGTAAATCGGAGCGAAGCGTGAGCCGCCTCTGTCAGAATGGATCCATGTTGAGATGGCTTACTGCTGGCGAATCGCATGGCCCTGCTTTGGTCGCGATCTTAGAAGGCATGCCCGCAGGCGTAGTTGTGACAACCGCTCAGATCGACGTGGACCTCTCCCGACGTCGTCTCGGCGTTGGCCGGGGCGCACGACAGAGTTTCGAAGCAGACAAAGTGACGATTCAGGGGGGCGTGCGCCACGGGGTGACTCAAGGTGGTCCCATCGCGATCGAAGTGGCAAATAGTGAATGGCCCAAGTGGAGCGAAGTGATGTCTGCGGATCCTGTTGCTCCCGAGGTGTTGGAAGGTCTCGGTCGCAACGCTCCGCTGACTCGCCCGAGACCTGGTCATGCAGATTTAGTCGGCATGCAGAAATACGGTTTCGATGATGCGCGTCCAGTTTTGGAACGAGCAAGTGCGCGCGAGACAGCAGCACGAGTGGCGCTGGGTAGCGTTGCACGCGGGTTCCTCAAGCAAGCTGCCGGAATTGAGATCGTCAGTCATGTGATCTCGATCGGAGGGGTAAGCGTTTCAGAAGGCGCCCCGATTCCCGGCCCTGATGATGCAGCTGTCGTTGACGCCGATCCTGTGCGCGTCTTTGATGCGGTGGGTAGCGCCGCTATGCAGGCTGAGATTGCAGATGCACATAAAGATGGAGACACCCTAGGTGGTGTCGTTGAAGTCTTGGCATATGGATTGCCCCCAGGTCTGGGCTCGCATGTTCACTGGGATCGACGACTCGACGCGAGGCTTGCGGCTGCGCTGATGGGTATTCAAGCCATTAAAGGTGTTGAAGTAGGGGATGGATTTCTCACTGCTACTCGACGTGGATCGGCAGCGCATGACGAGATTGATCCGAGTGTAAGTGGGCGATTTGTCCGACGCAGTGGCCGGGCTGGTGGCACTGAAGGCGGCATGTCCACTGGGGAGGTACTGCGAGTGCGCGCTGCGATGAAGCCCATCAGCACCGTGCCTAAGGCTCTCGATACGGTAGATGTTTCGACCGGTGAATCAGCAAAGGCCATTAATCAACGCTCTGACGTCTGCGCCGTCCCCGCTGCAGGCGTGGTGGCCGAAGCGATGGTGGCTCTGGTTTTGGCCGATTCTTTACTTGAGAAATTTGGGGGAGATTCCGTTGCAGAGACGAAGCGGAACGTACGCGCTTACCTCGATAGCATTCCGGGCTACTAATGCCTCCAAAAGTTATTTTGATTGGCCCACCAGGCGCCGGAAAGTCAACTGTCGGTAGATTGCTAGCGCACCGCACTGACCAATCATTTGCGGATACAGATGTTTTGATCGAACTTGAGGCTCATAAATCAATTTCGGATATTTTTGTCGATGATGGGGAACCAGCTTTTCGACAGTTGGAGAGACGGGTGGTGCTCGATGCCCTCAAGCATTGTGACGGCGTTCTCGCATTGGGCGGCGGGTCGATTCTTGACGCCGATGTCAGTGCTGCGATCAAACTCTTCAACGCCCAAGGAGGCGCAACCGTATATCTCACGGTGACTCTTGCCGGTGCGGCGCCGCGTGTGGGATTTAATCGTGATCGTCCGTTATTGCTGGGCAATCCACGCGCTCAGTGGCAGACGCTGTTAGATGCCAGGCGCGCCATATATGAGGAGCTAGCCACGATACAGATCGACACAAGCGAGAGATCTGCAAATGTGATTGCAGATGCGCTGGCACAACAGATTGGTGCCTCGGCGTGATTATTACAGTCGCGGCGGCTGATCGTACTTACAACGTCACGATCGAGGCAGAGATTTTCGATTTGCTGATGTCGAGCTTCTCACCGGAGACGCGCATTGCATTGGTGGTGCCAAAGAGTCTGTCTGAAGGCCCACTTGCTGAATTCATCACCCGTTTATCTCTCCGACCGGAAACTATTCTCATCTCCACGCCGGATGGCGAAGCACAAAAGAGCATCGCCACATTGGAAGCAGCCTGGAACCAGCTGGGGGCCGCAGGTTTCACTAGGAACGATTGCATTGTCGCGATAGGTGGCGGCGCTACGACTGATTTGGGTGGTTACCTTGCATCGTCGTGGTTGCGCGGCATTGAGTGGTATGCGGTTCCTACCTCGCTGGCTGGCATGGTAGATGCCGCGGTGGGTGGTAAAACTGGGATCAACACACTCGCAGGCAAGAATTTGGTAGGCGCCTTTTATTCTCCATCTGCGGTCTTCATTTCACCTCGCTTTCTCGCTTCGCTTCCCGACGCTGATCTGTCTGCCGGCTTGGCCGAGGTGGTTAAATGCGGATTTATATCCGACCTTAAGATTTTAGATCTCGTATCCGCCGCCGGAGCTCAGACATTGCGAGATCTGGCCCTTCTCGAAGAACTCATTTGTCGAGCGGTACAGGTCAAGGCCAACGTTGTCTCGCTCGATTTTAAGGAGTCTGGCCTACGAGAGATATTGAACTACGGACATACGCTTGGCCACGCAATTGAGAAAGAGCAGAACTACTCAATGCGCCATGGCGATGCGGTCGCCATCGGTATGGTCTTCGCAGCCGAGCTAGCTCACCTTTCAGGTTTTATCTCTGCCGACGACGTGGAACTTCACCGAAGTATTTTGCGCAGCATCGGCCTCCCGATCGCCCACGACGGACCCTGGCCGCAGTTGCGTGCTGCGATGTCGATCGACAAGAAGAGCAGGGGTGGAACGCTTCGATTCGTGGTCCTTGATGCTCTGGGTAGCGTGCGTCGTCTTGAAGGTCCGAATGAAGAGATTCTTGAACAGGCATATGAGAGGCTTCAACCATGAAGGTTTTGATCATCAATGGCCCTAATCTTGGACGATTAGGGACTCGCGAACCCGAAATATATGGAACCACGACGCATGCAGATTTAGTGAATGTCTGTGAAACGAGCGGCGCCGAGGTTGGCCTTGAAGTAGAAGTGCGCCAGAGCGATGATGAAGGGCAGATTATTAAATGGCTCCATGAGTGCGCCGATTCCATGACGCCGGTCATTATGAACCCAGCTGCCTTCACCCATTATTCGATTGCTATACGCGACGCTGCTGCCATGCTTACGGCTCCGCTGATCGAGGTTCATATCTCCAATCCTCATTCTCGCGAGGATTTTCGACATGTTTCGGTGATATCGGCGGTAGCGCATGGGGTCATTGCGGGCTTTGGGGTCGACTCCTATCGCCTTGCTCTCAAGGCGATGTCTGATCTTCTCGTAAGGTAGAATCGTCCGGCGTGGCCGAGCGGCCCGGTGAATACAGGAGTCAAAGTGGCCTCGACAAATGATCTTAAGAACGGCATGACCCTTGACCTCGAAGGTCAACTTTGGAACGTCGTCGACTTCCAGCACGTGAAGCCCGGTAAGGGTCCAGCCTTCGTGCGTACCAAGCTTAAGCATGTCCTCTCGGGAAAAGTGGTCGACAAGACCTTCAATGCTGGAGTCAAAGTGGATGTTGCGATCGTTGAGAAGCGCGATATGACCTACCTCTATCACGATGGAGACGGTTACGTATTCATGGATAAGGGAAATTACGATCAGATTACGATCGGCGATCCCACGGTCGGAGATGCTTCAAAGTACATGCTAGAAAATACAGATGCCGTTGTTGCGCTACACGAAGGCAATCCTCTCTATGTGGAGTTGCCTGCTTCTGCTGAGCTCACCATCACCTACACCGAGCCTGGGCTTCAAGGAGATCGCTCGTCTGGCGGCACCAAGCCGGCCACCGTCGAGACTGGTGTTGAAGTGCAAGTTCCGCTCTTCATCAACAATGGGGAGAAGATTCGCGTTGATACTCGCGACGGTTCTTATCTCGGTCGCGCAAACTAAGTGGCAGCTCGCAGTAAAGCCCGCAAACGAGCTCTCGATGTTTTGTATGAGAGCGACATTCGAAATGGTGACGCATTAGAAATACTGGCATCCCGCAAAGAACAGGCAGATCCACCTGTGGGGGAGTACGCCACTCTGTTGGTCGAAGGCGTGCTCTCGCATCGCTCCCGTATCGATGAAGTGATCGAGACCTATGCCCAGGGCTGGGAGATCGGTCGGATGCCAGCTGTCGATAGAAACATTCTGCGAATATCCCTCTTTGAGCTTCTCTATCAAAAGGAGATCGATACGGCGGTTGCGATCGATGAGGCGGTGGAATTAGCAAAGGCGCTCTCAACCGATGATTCTCCGGGATATATCAATGGCCTCTTAGGTCGGGTAGCACCTATTGCTCACTCATTGAGCGGAGAATAGTTACCTCAGTTTAAGTGAGACTCCTAGATTATCGATCACTTTTTGGTGTGTGCATGATTCCTAGCGAGACACACGCAGAGATGTAATCTTTCGGCGACATAGCGGCCAGCATGCTGAGGAGCGCTACGTCGGATCGCCGCATGGAGAGCACTTGCCCATTCCAATCTCCTCGCGCCCGTTCGATTCCCAGAGCAAAACGTTTAAGTGGCATGACTGTAGCCGCTGTGGAAGCGCGCAAGGCGGCTAAGTCGAGGAGCGGTCGTACCGGGACTGAGGTGGGTTTGGCGGGTGTCGGGTCAGGAAAGAACTCGGAGACTGGCACGCCATAGAAGGCAGCTAGCCGCTCAAGATTGACGGCGGTGATGGAGCGATCCCCGCGTTCATAAGAGCCGACCACGACGCTCTTCCATCGCCCTGAACTCCGCTCTTCGAGTTCGTTGAGGCTCAGTTTCTGTTGTTTGCGTACTTCCCGAAGGCGTAAACCTAATTCTTGGGCGGGCGTGAGGACTTCGCTCTCTTCCATGGATTACCTCCCTTAGATGGTGGCTGGATCCTATGAGTCGTTACCGGGCCCTCGGCAAGGCTCTCTTTTTCGGATGTGGAATCGACACGCCGCGACTCGCAGGGCTCTGCGCTTGGCGCAACTCAGTCGGATAGGTTGTGCTCACATCCTTTAACGAGCCGTCCCGTGAGGCGGAGAAGGAGGTAGTTTGATGGATGCTGCCCACCGTGAGGTTTTAGACTCTGGCGACATAAATCGTGCCCTTTCACGTATCGCCCACGAGATTCTTGAAAAGAATAAGGGAGTAACAGACTTAGTTCTCCTTGGTATACCTACCCGCGGCGCTCATTTAGCGGCGCGTTTGGCAAAGGCGATTGCGAGCATCGAAGGCGTCTCCGTCCCCATAGGGACCATCGACGTCACGCTCCATCGCGATGATCTCCGCTCTCGACCAGCTCGCG
>RGER01000055.1 GCA_009917815.1 Actinomycetota bacterium | reverse complement strand
AAGGGCTTTACCTCCAGATTTTATATATCTGAAGTTGGGTATTATCAATCCAACTTTTCTTTTGACTCCAAATTTACCGCGATCTCAGCGATAGATGCACCGCCGCGCACGAGTGTTTGAATTTCACGGGGTGTGGGCACTTCGGTCAAAGTGGCAAGTCGCAAGTGTGCGGCTGGTTTGGCTGTCGACGTGGTGTCAGGAGTTGCACTCGTAGGCGTGCTGACACTATTTCCCAGCGCAGATCGCAAAGTGGTGTCGATGGGCAATTCAAAACGATTGCCGGCGCGGTCAACGACGAAGAGGAGAGTGCCCTCTTGATTACGACCGACGACGCGGAGAGGCTGGGCTGGGTTGGTCACGCCCACACTCTAGCGATAGCCGGCGGTTGAATCCCTACATTTGGGGGTCAATCAATGGGGGGTTCATGAGCGGTGCGAGGCCCGCAAGATCGTGCGCCAGGAAGAGAAGCGCAGGAGCGAGATAAGGACGGCGGTTGTTAAGAAGCCCAATGGTAGCCAGAGCCCTAAGTGGGCCGTGTGGCGATCGAGGAATTGTCCGCTGATGAAGGCTCCAGCTGAACTTCCGATGGGGAAGCCCATCGTGACGATCGCAATTGCCTCCGTCATTTGGACATCCGGGACGAGCCTTTCCACGACGGAGATGCCGGCGATGAGAACAGGCGAGATCGCAAATCCGGAGAAGAAGAGCGCGATTCCCAATGTGAGGAGCGAGTGGGTAAGGAGGGGGCCGATGGAGAGCAGCGTCAGCGAGAGAAGCGCTATGAGAAAACGTGGGGCCGGATGAAATCGGGCCGCGAAGATGCCATTAGCGATCGCAGCCACGCCGCTCCCGAAAGCCCATACGGCGAGCAGTACTCCGGAGAGAGGTTTCGCACCGGCCTGCGTGCAGATTGCCACGACCGCTAGTTCAACTGCGCCGAAGTAGGCACCGAGAAAGAAATTCACTGACGTGACGTTGAGGCATGCAGGCATCTTCCATACGCCGCCTGAATGTTTTTCGCCAAGATCTGCCATCGTCGGGGGAGCGCTCTCCCCTTGGGTCAGGAGAAAGATGCTGCCAATGGTGACAAATGAAATTCCGGCAAGTAGTCCGGCAGCAGGTGCCACTTGAGTGCACAGCACGGTTGCCACAATCGGCCCCACAATGAATACGACCTCATCAACAAGGGCTTCGAATGACCACGCTGAATTGAGTAATCCATTACCGCGAGCGAGAGATTCATCGTCTACGGCTTTTCCAATCATGATGTAATGCCAGCGCCGACGAATGAGCGAACCTGTTTGCACGGAGAAAGTTGCAGCGAGCAGGGCGGAGAAATACCAGAAACCTGGAGGTGTCTTCACCGAGACCAAAATGACGATGAGAAGTAGGCCCGCAATATGGAAAGGCAGCGCCTTCCTGATTGTGTTGCTCTGCCCGATGCGATCTGCCATGCGCGCCCAGCGTGGCCCAACAAACGACTGCGCAATCGAGTAGGCAGCAACAACGGCCCCGGCCGTTCCATATGAACCAGTTTTGGCGAAGATCAACAAGATGATGGCAAGCCCCGTCATTGACATGGGCATGCGAGTAATGAGTCCGGCGAGTGAGAAAGCGAGTGATCCCGGGTAGGAGAAAATTTCCTTATAGGGCTTGAGTAACTTGGCTCGCATATCTCAAGGCTAGCGCGAGATAGAGTGGTGGCATGCCTGCAGCGGATATTTCGACAACTCTCCTCCACGAGTTATCCGTGCTCGCCATTAAAGTTGCCCATGAGGCGGGCGCGCTTCTGATGGATCGCCCTCAAGACCTTGGAGCCACTACCAAAACATCGCCGACTGACACTGTCACGATCATGGATAAGCGTTCCGAAAAGATGATTATTGAATCGATTCTGCAGGCGCGACCAGATGATGGTTTCCTCGGTGAAGAGGGTGCCGAACGCGAAAGCAAGAGTGGTATCCGCTGGATTGTTGATCCACTCGATGGCACCACCAACTATCTCTATAACTTGCCTGGCTGGTGCGTGAGTATCGGCGTGCAGGCGCAAGTTCATTCTGGGGAGTGGTCAACTGTTGTAGGTGTCGTTTATTCGCCCACGACTCTTCGGCTCTACTCTGCTATGCGCGGAGCCGGGGCATTGCTCAACGGCGCGACCATTAAATGCAACGACCCGGTCACGCTTTCACAAGCTCTCGTAGCGACTGGGTTTGGTTACGAGTCAGCTCGGCGGGTACGACAAGGTGAAGTACTCGCTGCTCTTGCTGGTGAGGTGCGCGATATCCGGAGAATGGGTGCAGCGGCACTTGATCTCTGCCATGTAGCTAGCGGTAGCGTCGATGCTTTCTTTGAGAGAGGTCTGGCGCCGTGGGATCACACCGCAGGTGCCCTTATCGCTCGAGAAGCCGGAGCGATTGTTTCGGATCTCTATGGCGGCCCCGAGAGCACCATCTTTACTTTTGCGGCCGGCCCTGCGCTCACCGCGCTCCTGCGACCCAAACTGGAATCGCTCGCCGCTGACCGCTAGAGCCTCCTTGCGTGCGGAAGCTCCCCGAGGTACCCTTTCGAACAAATGTTCGATAGCAGGCTTTCCACCCACATCTACGCGGGTCTTCCTATCGGTCTCATATATGAGCGGGATCTGAGTACCTGCGCGCCTTGAGGAGGAAAGCCTCGAGGCGCGCTCCTCGCCGCTCACTAGAGCGAGTGGGGGTCAGATGTCGGGGCAGGGAGTAGAGCGCGGATTCCTGCTCGACGTAGTTGCTCCTGCGGGAGAACCCCTCTTCTTTACGTGGCGAGGTCGCGCCTACCGAGTTCACTCCGTGCTCTCTCGATGGTGTGAGTCGGGTGGCTGGTGGCAGCGAGCCTCAGTTCACGAAAGCGCGATTGATGAGATCAACGATGGCGCGCGCACATCATGGCGCGTAGAAGCTGCGCCCGAGGGTGCGCTCGCAATTTACGACTTGGAAAGAGATGAAAGTTCGGGTCTCTGGCGGATTACTCACCATGGCTAAAGAAGAGAGTTTTATCCACCTCAACGTGGTGAGTGGTTACTCGTTTCAATATGGCACTGCGATGCCGCATCAATTAGTGGAGCGCGCAGGAGAGTTTCACATGAGTGCGCTAGCTCTTACTGATCGCGATGGCTTCGCTGGGGGAGTGCGTTTCTTGCAGGCGTGTGCTCGTGAAGGTATTGCACCGATCGTTGGTAGCAATTTTGCATATAGCGCGGATGGAGTACGGGAACGTAGAAAAAGCCCGGCACATGGTGGGACACGGGTGGATAGTGCGCTTCCACGTATCACTTTGCTCGCAAAGGACTCCTGGAAGGGGCTGGCCCGACTGGTTTCCGCCATTCATGCACAACAAGAACGTGGTGCACCAATTCTCACTCGAAATATTTTGCAAGAGGGATCTGATTTTTCTATTTTGCTTGGTACAGATTCTAATGTTGCACAGGCATTGAGTCGACGACGGCCCGATCTTGCTGCTGAGTATTTACGAGAGTGGCGCGAGATTGCAGGAGAGCGCATTGTCATTGAATGTGTCTCGCATTTTCACCGTGAAGGCATCCAGTCAGTAGAAGGCGCTGCTCGCATGTTTAAGTTCGCGCGCGAGCATCAGATAAAAGCAGTTCTTACAAACCAAGTACGAATGCTCAATAAAGAAGATGCTCCAGTAGCAGACGTGCTCGATGCAGCGCGCAAACTAGTGCCACTGCATCGCCGGCACGTGGAGCGCAGTAATAGCGAAGCGTATTTAAAGAGCCCTGCAGAGATGTGTCGGATTGCCAATGAGGTTGCGCGCGCAGCGGGGGAAAGTGCCCGTGACTTATTGCAAGGCACCATCGCTTGTGGAGAGGCTCATGTGCTTAACCCATACGAGTATCTCGGAGGTATTTACCTCCCCGAACCGGAGGTGGTGGGTGGTTTCTCTCATGGTGAATTAATTGAAATTCTCACTCAGAGGTGTGAATCCGGTCTTGCATGGCGATATCAAAGCGAAGCGTTACGTATTCGTGGTTTGTATCGGTTACAAGAAGAGCTTTCAGTAATAAAGAGTCTGGGGTATGAGTCGTACTTCTTGACGGTGGCAGATATTGCAGCGATGGCTCGAGAGCGCGGCATTCGGGTGGCGGCTCGAGGAAGCGGCGCTGGCAGTTTGGTCTGCTTTCTCCTAGGCATCTCAGGTGTTGATCCGATCGATCACGGGCTGTTGATGGAGCGCTTCTGCTCTCCGCTCAGGAGAGATCTTCCAGATATCGATATCGACGTGGAGTCTGCCAGGCGTCTAGAAATATATGACGCACTCTTTGCGCGCTACGCCCCTACCGGGACGTGGCCTGCTGGGCCGGCTCGTACTGCGGCGGTGTCGATGGTCGAAACGTATCGCGCCCGACATGCAATCCGCGATGTAGGAGCTGCGCTCGGAGTATCACCGGCAGATATTGGCATGGTGGCAAAGTCTTTTCCGCACATTAGAGCAAGAAGTATCAAGAATGCTTTAGCGGAGTTGCCCGAACTCAGAAACGGGTCGCTACAGAACTCGATTGGTGAAGCAAAGTTAACGATGTGGCTCTCACTTGCCGAGAAGTTAGATGGTCTTCCACGCCACCTTGCACTACATCCGTGCGCTGTGGTTCTTTCCGATGCTTCACTCCTGGATCGCGCCCCTACAGAACTCAGCGCTCAGGGATATCCCATGGTGGCTTTCGATAAAGATGATGTTGAAGCTATGGGTTTACTCAAGTTAGACATCCTCGGAGTGCGGATGCAGTCGGCGATGGCATATGCAATTCAAGAGATTAAGCGCGAACAGAAAGAAGATGTAGATCTCGACTCCTTGGCGCTCGATGACAAAGAAACCTTTGATCTGATCAAGTCCACTAAGACTCTCGGCATCTTTCAAGTTGAAAGCCCTGGACAACGAGAGTTAGTAGGCAAGTTTGGACCATCGAGTTTTAACGATCTGATGATAGATATCTCGCTCTTTCGTCCGGGCCCGGTAAAGAGCGACATGATCACTCCGTTCTTGAAGGCTAGGCATGGATGGAGTGAGTCAAAAATGATTCATCCAGATCTCACGGAAGTGCTTTACGAGACCGAGGGTGTGGTGGTCTTTCATGAGCAGGTCATTCGAATCATCTCTATCATTGCGGGCGTTTCATTGGCGCAGGCAGATGAGTACCGGCGCGCACTGGGCCGCCGGGATGGTTTAACCGAATTTGGCGAGTGGTTTATTGCACGCGCGCACGAACGCGGCTATTCCCCCGAAGTGGTCAATGAACTCTGGGAAGTACTCTCTGCCTTTGGTTCCTTTGGTTTTTGCAAAGCTCACGCTGCAGCCTTCGCGTTGACTACTTATCAGTCAGCATGGCTAAAGCAACATTATCCGGCCCCGTTTATCGCGGGCTTACTTACTCATGATCCAGGCATGTATCCCAAGCGTCTTATTCTTGATGAGGCTCGACAACTTGGTGTTGCGCTACTCCCGGTAGAAGTAAATCACTCTGATATAACTTATCGGGTAGAAGAGTTGGACGGTCGCCTTGCGCTTCGCATGTCTCTTAGCGATGTTCATGGCATGAGCGAACATGAAGCAGCGACAATTGTTGCAAGTCGACCATTTCTTGATATCGGTGATTTCATGAAGCGCACTCGAGTCTCACAACCAACTGCGGAAAAATTAGTCACTATTGGAGCGTTCGACTCTCTTTATGGGATCACTTCGCAGCCGGACCAGATTGGTCGCAGACGCACGCTTACGAGGCGAGATCTCTTCCTCTATGTCTCAGATGTGTCAAAGTGGGGTAATTCTCATGTCGACCAAATGGCGTTAGATCTACCTGCCCCGCAGGTGGTGATGAGCGGACTACCCGACATTACTTTGGCTGAGCGGGTGCGTGATGAGTTAGAAATACTTGGCATGGATCTCTCCTGCCACGTTTTAGATTTCTATCAGAGTTTCCTTCATGAACTGGGAGTCGTCTCTTCTAGTGATTTAGTGAAACAACGATCAGGCGCGCTCGTCTTTGTGGCAGGAGTAAAAGTTGCATCTCAAACGCCACCAGTACGTTCTGGGAAGCGAGTGGTCTTCCTTACTCTTGATGATGGAACTGGTTGTTCGGACTCCACCTTCTTTGATGATACTCAAGAGAATTACTCTTATACGCTCTTCCATTCCTGGTTATTGCTGGCCCAAGGTGTAGTGCGACGCACGGGTGAGCGCGGTGTCTCATTACGTGCTACGGGATGTTGGGAAATTACTGCGCTCTATCAACTCTGGTTGGCGAAAGGGATTGGTGCGGTCCGGGAGTATGTGGCTGATCGCTCCACAGTAAAGCGGACGCCCCAACGCACCTTGATCCATCCCACCGGCTATCGCCAATCTCCCTATGCTGATGTCAAGCCAGCGGGTGAGAGTGTGCGAAAGCTATGGCATACCAGCCCGGGTAGCGTTGGTTAAGAAGTGATGGAACTTTATAGAGGGGGTGGGCGACGAGTGCGCGACGAAGCGACGATTTTGCATATCGATATGGATGCATTTTATGCGTCCGCATCCTTGATCGCTCGCCCGGAGTTACGCGGCAAGCCGGTCGTGATTGGTGCCGGGCCAAGAAGTGTGGTGCTCTCGGCAACGTATGAGGCGCGCGCGTTGGGAATTCATGCGGCAATGCCGGTGGGACGCGCACGCAGACTCGCACCCCATGCAATCTTTATCGAACCTGACCATGAATTGTACGCAGATATATCTGCAAGTGTGATGGAAGTTTTCCGATCGTTTACGCCCCTGGTAGAGCCACTCTCACTCGATGAAGCATTCTTAGATGTGGCGGGTGTCCGTCGTCTGATCGGAGACCCAACGCATATTGCTGAAAGCATTCGTACTCGCATAGCTGATGAACAGCAGATTACGTGCTCGGTGGGAATCTCAACTACCAAATTTGTAGCGAAGATTGCTTCTCAGCACTGCAAGCCAGATGGGTTACTCAAAATAGAAGGCGATGATGTTCTTACATTCTTGCATCCGCTTCCAACGAAAGCGCTGTGGGGAGTAGGCCCGAAGACCGAAGAAGTATTGAGTCGATTAGGTTTGCGCACAATTGCAGATGTGGCGCATACGCCGAAGACGACATTAGAACGAGCACTTGGACAGAGCGCGGGAGAGCATCTTCATAACCTCGCGTGGGGCAGAGATGAAAGAGAGGTCTACCCGTGGGAGCCAGAGAAGAGCATTAGCGCTGCAGAAACTTTTGGTGAAGATCTTGATGATGAAGAAGCGATACTGCGCGAGCTGCTCAGACTGACTGAGCGGGTAACTCAACGATTGCGCGAACGCGGCTACAAAGCTCGTACTATAGGAATTTCTGTACGTTTCGCAGACTTTTCTACGATTTCGCGATCGAAAACAGTACGAGATGCGACAAGTGTGACGCACGATATTTTTGAAACGGCGCGATCGCTCTATCAAAACCTCCATCTAGATCGAGTTCGTGTGCGCCTAGTGAGTGTTCGCTTAGAAAACCTTGAGCAGGTGGGGGAATCGGCTGAGCAGTTATTGCTCACGCAGGGGCCCAAGTGGGCCGAGAGTGACCAGGCCAGAGATCAGGCAAACCGACGTTTCGGCCGCGGTTCGGTTCGGCCAGCAAGGCTCTTGCGCAAGCCCACTCACGAAGCGCAGGATGATTCAAAGTAGCGCTGATTCAGGTTGGAGTCGTATCCTTAGGGAAGGGTCGAGAGAAGATCCCCAGAACAGCGAATAGAGAATCAGCGAGGAGGTAGAAGTGCCACTGTCAGAGCATGAAGAGCGTCTCCTCGCGCAGATGGAAGAGGCGCTGAAAGCCGAAGATCCGCGCCTGGTATCTACGTTGACTGGGGAGAGTCACTCGCGAGGCGGCCTCACTCTTCCGCTTCTCCTTATCTTGGTGGGCTTTGCCACCCTGATTGGTGGGCTTGTCTCCCAAGTTGCGGTGGTGGGCGTGATTGGTTTTGCTCTTGCCCTTGCGGGGCTCACCTGGGCGCTTCGCGCTTTTCAAGGACCCAAAGCTGGCATGGCTTCCCCAAAGAGTGGAGGCAAGGGTGGCAAGAGAGAAGGTTTCCGGCGTTCCTTAATGGAGCGGATGGAAGAGCGCTGGGAGCGCCCCCAGGAGTAGATCAAGCTCCAGCATCCAGTAAATAATCCAGTAAATAATCGAGCATTCCTCGTACTTGCACCGCGGAGATCTCTCCGCGGTTTTTTTCTGCCTCCATCTGGTCGCTGAGGGGAGAGTGGGGCCAGGAAAGGGGGAAAGGTGGTTGACAGGGGAGTGAAAGGGAGTAAAGTGGGGGAAACGCTCAGCTGGGGAAGGTTGAGCATGGTGGGAAGTGGGGGTCGGCATGTTTTTGGGCACGCACGAACCCAAGCTCGATGAAAAGGGTCGATTGATTCTTCCTGCCAAATTCCGGGATGACTTAGCCGAGGGCGTAGTGGTCACCAAGGGGCAGGAGCACTGCCTCTATCTCTTCCCACTCGATGAGTTCACCACCATGACCGAGGCGATGAAAGCCGCCCCAGTTACTGCAAAAGGCGCTCGCGATTACATGCGTGTCATGTTCGCGGGCGCACACGACGAAGTTCCTGACAAGCAAGGCCGCATCACCATCCCAGCGCATCTTCGTGAGTACGCCTCGCTTGATCGCGCGTGCGTGGTCATCGGAGCAAATACCCGCGTAGAGATTTGGGATGCCCAAGCCTGGGCTACCTACCTTGCCGCGCAAGAAGAAGGTTTCGCAGAGGTCTCCTCGGAGGTCTTCCCCGGAATCTTTTAACTCACGGATGGCCGTTGCCCGCGTAGCGACGCCACTTCCCCGGCGCCGCTCCCGGGCAACGACCACTCGTGATGGCTACCAGCACTAGATCAGTACCAGATCACTATCAGAGCAAAAACGGGCAGAGATAAGAGAAGAGGAAAAGGGGGAAGAGATGGAGTATCCGCACCAGCCAGTTCTCTTGCAACGCTGCCTCGACCTCTTTGCCCCCGCCCTCGATCTGACGAACGCAGTCTGCGTAGATATGACCCTTGGCATGGGTGGGCATAGCGAAGCTCTTCTGGATCGTTTCCCACAACTGACTCTGATCGGCATTGATCGTGATCCCAATGCCTTAGAAATAGCCGGCGAGCGCCTTGCTCGCTTCTCCCATCGCACACATTTGGTGAGCGCCACGTATGACCAACTGACTGAAGTTTTGCGTGATCTGAACATTTCAAGGGTTCAAGGTGTACTCGGCGACCTCGGAGTTTCTTCGCTCCAACTCGATGAAGTCTCCCGCGGTTTTGCCTACTCCCGCGAAAGCGGCCTCGATATGCGTATGAATCCGCGTGACGAACTCACCGCAGAAGTGATTGTAAACGAGTACTCCGCACCTGAGATTGTTCGAATTCTGCGTGAGTATGGCGAAGAACGTTTTGCACCTCGCATTGCGTCTGCCATTCTTCGCGAACGCGCTATTGGGAGACTCACTTCAAGTTCTCA
>RGER01000054.1 GCA_009917815.1 Actinomycetota bacterium | reverse complement strand
CTGATCGTGTAGATGAGTATCGCGTGTATCAAGGAGCAACGATCGCCGCCTATGTTGTTGCGATCATTTCCATAGTTTTGCTCACTGGATATTCGGGTCAAGTCTCTCTTGGCCACGGAGCGCTGATGGCTGTGGGTGCATATTCGGCAGCGCTTGTGGTGCAGAACCTTCATTGGCCGCTCTGGATTTCATTTTTTGTTGCAGTGTTAGGCGCAGCCGCTGTGGGTGCAATTCTTGGAATCGCTGCGGCTAGGCTCAGTGGCCCTTATCTTGCTGGAACAACCTTGGCTTTTGCCGTCGGGCTTCCCTCTATCGCGAATAGATTCACCGCACTCGGAGGTGAGCAGGGCATCGGTTATGACGTGGGGTTGCCACCGGCGCGCTTCGGGGATTCTTTCACGCAATACAAGTGGCTCTTTTGGATTTGCGCGGCTGCCACGCTCGTTGCGGTAGGGGTGGCAATTCATATTTCAAGAAGTAGGTATGGGCGCATCTGGCGAGCTGTGCGCGCGGACGAAACCGCAGCGGCGTTGGCGGGAATTAATGTGGCGCGGAGCAAAGTCTTGGTCTTTACAATTTCTGCAGGTTTTGCCGGACTCGCCGGGGCGCTCTTCTCCACTACCGTCTTTTTAGTTGCGCCCGCATCTTTCTCACTCGGTCTCTCGTTCTTGATTCTTACTGGTGCAGTGATCGGTGGAGTTCGTAGTATTTATGGAGCCATCATTGGCGCGTTCGTGCTGATCTTCATTCCGATCATTGCCGAGGCTCTCTCGAGTGGCGCATCTGAATCAGTGGCGACCAACCTCCCTGCGGTCATCACCGGGGCGTTACTTGTGTTGACCGTGCTGCTCTCGCCCGGGGGGACGGCCGCCACCGTGGAGCACCTCACCCAGGGGATCCGGGGCAAGGCGCGCCGCTAACGGCACGATCGCCGGGCCCCAGGGCGCATAGAACCTCAGCAAAAGAGACATACCGCCTATTTCGCATGGAAAAAAGGCACATATCTCTCGCATTGGTGCCCTGGCGGTAATACGCTCAGCACAACATCTACCGGACTGCGGCGAGCGCCCTGGCTCACCACAGCTACCCCCGGTCCCTGAAAGGAAACCCATGTCACGCATCACGCGCTCACCACGGCTTATTGCCGCGGTCGCGGCGGTTGCAGTCGCTGGCCTTGCGCTTGCAACTGTTCCGGCGCAAGCCACGTTGCGCAATGAAGTTGGAGTTACCAGCACCTCGGTCACTTTTGGAATCACCGTTCCAATGAGTGGAATCGCTGCTCCTGGTTACAACAAGCTTGCGCCGGCTGCTCAAGGTTATCTCGATTATGTGAATGACAACGGCGGTGTGAATGGTCGTAAGGTCTACCTCAAGGTAGAAGACGATCGCTACGCACCTGCAACGGCTGTCTCTAAGACAAACAAATTAGTTCTGCAGGACAAAGTCTTCGGCATAGCCGGAGCGCTTGGCACTGCCAATCATCTCGCTGTCTTGAAGAGTGTTAACCCCGGCAAGCGCGGTGTTCCAGATCTCTTCGTGAACACGGGATTTAGTGGGTTTGATGATCCGAAGAAGTACCCCACGACCTTCATGATTCTGCCTTCCTACGTCATGGAAGCCAAGATCATGGGCAAGTACCTCGCGACAAAGTTCCCAGGGAAGAAGATCGGTCTCATCTACCAAGATGACGATTTCGGTCGTAACGCCAAGACGGGCTTTGCAACAGCTGGTACGAAGTTCGATGTATCGAAGGGATACGCCTCGGGCTCGCAATCAGCAGCGACTTTTGCTGGCTCTCAAGTAAAGGCCATGAAAGATGCTGAGGTGGATGTCGTCGTGATGTTCGGTGTGACCACAGCCACTGCTGCTGCACTTGGTGCCGCGCGTGCCATCGGGTACTCAGGGCAATGGATTCTCGGATCTGTTGGTGGAGATGCGACCACACTCAAGGCGCTCGGTGTTCCGGCAGCACTGCTCACTGGATCAATTGGTGCTTCATTTGTGCCTTCGACATCAGACGATAAGGATCCATTCGTCGCGAAGTTCAAGGAAATCAATGACAAGTACAACAAGGGCAAAGATAAGACGTTCGATAACAACGTCTTTACCGGCATGAACCTCGGGTACATGTTGGTTGCCGCACTCCGTGCTGCTGGTCCCAACCCCACGCGTGCTGGAGTTGTGAAGGCGCTCGAGACAAAGGGTGCCTCTATTGCTGCCCCAGGTCTTGTTCCTCTTGGATACTCAGCCACCAGCCACGCGGGCTACACCGGTTACTGGTTTGGTAAGTATGACTCGACTGGTGCACTGATTCCGGATGATGGTCCGGGTAAGTACGCCGTCTGGGTCACTGATTCAGGTTCGGGCGCAGTCACTGCATCGAACTTCGTCCGCCCGGCTATGCCGGCCAACGCAATTCCGAATAACTAAGGAGGATTGACATGTCGAATCGAATCACACGTCGCGGCGCGGCAATCCTTGCTACGTCGGTACTTGCATTCGCAACCACCATTGCGATTCGTCGTCGGTGGCTACAAGGTCACGTCAGTTCCTGAACCAGCACCCAGCGCAGATGTGGCAAAGGCGCTCTTGAGCACCGGATTCGGCATTGCCGGTTCGGGTTACTCCAAGCAAGGTTGGGCACCTGAACTCGCAGTGAAGAGTCAGATGGAAGTTGTCGCTGCATTCAAGGCCAAGTTCCCTAACACGAAGAAGATCATCGCGTGGGGAGCTTCCGAAGGCGGCTACATCACCCAATTGCTCGTTGACCAAAACCCCGGAACGTTTGCTGCTATGGCTCCGCTCTGCACGGTCTCCAACGACATCGGATCTTCGCTCGCCTACGCAACGGACATCCTTTGGGGTATGCAAACCTTCTTTGATCCCACCATCGTGGGTCATGGATACGCACCTGGCCTTGCCGGTTATGCGCAAGCGATGGGTGATATTGGCAAGATCTTCACCGCACTAGGAGCACTTCAAGCTGGTATTACAGCGGGAACGTGGCCAGAGACTGCCAAGGCCTCGCCTCTTGCATCTAATCTCATCGCTGCAGGTATTCCAGCTCGTAGCGCACTCTTGATGGTCGGCTTGATCGCTGGCTTGCCAACGCAGAGCGCGCACTTCGATGGAACGACTGGCCCCGGAGACCCTGCTAATCCGCTCAATCAGGATTACGACAAGTTCGCCTTGGCTATCTCACCAGCTCTCGGCGTTCTTGAGAACGTCGCCAACGCAGCAGTTCTCGGCATCGTCGTTAACTACGATCTAGAACAGCAAATGGGCGGCAAGATCCTCGATAACTCCAACCGCGATTATGTGGCGCAAGTCGGCGATGCTGCCGGCACGTACAACATGGCGCTCTCTGGAGATGCTGCGATTGCTGGCATGCAAGGAGTTCTCAAGTTGGCACCTAAGTGGACTGCCGATGCAGCCGCTGTGGCCAAGTTGAAGGCCTCGAAGTCGACATCAGGCAAGATTGTTATCCCAACGGTGACGATGCACTCGTTGAACGATCCAGCGGTCTTCGTTGGAAATACTCAATGGCTCACCGATCAATATCTTGCAACCAATTCGGCCAAGGAGATGTACGCAACGTTCATCACCGCCGGCCCTGAGCACTACACCCAATTCACTGCGGCAGGGCTACCAGATACTTCGTATCCGGCGCCTACCTCTTCTAACCACTGCAACTTCTCGTCAATGCAGATGTTGACCGTTGCTTGGATGGCGAATTACGGTGCACAGAATGGCGTTCTTCCAGATGCTGAGATCACTCAGTTCCTCCGCGAAACCATCCCTGGTTTCTCAACGGATGAGATGCTGGAAACACCACGCTTGAAGATCTACGGGTAGTAGATCGAAAGAGTTGATTGAGAAAGTCGATCGGGGGGCTCGTAAGAGCCCCCCGATTCTTTTTGTCCCCAGCGAGTGCCCCAGTTCTAACAAGTAGGCTCCTCTCATGCAGATCAGTACGAAGATCACCACGGTCACCGAGATGGAAGAACTCGGCGTGGCGATTGCGGCCCGTCTCTCCGTAGGCGATTTAGTGATCCTTCGTGGCGAATTGGCCGCTGGGAAGACCGCGCTAGTGCGTGGAATCGGTG
Source organism: Actinomycetota bacterium (assembly GCA_009917815.1). Classification (GTDB taxonomy): domain Bacteria; phylum Actinomycetota; class Actinomycetes; order Nanopelagicales; family Nanopelagicaceae. The sequence goes on along the minus strand of RGER01000054.1, from coordinate 5,465 downwards.
CTGGGCTAGGAATTAAGGAACAGATCTCGTCGCCTACCTTTGTGATTGCCCGCCGCCACCACGGCCCGGTACCGCTCACCCATGTTGATCTCTATCGATTACTCGATCATCACAATCTCTCGAATGAAGTGAGCGATCTCGATTTGGAGGCTGACCTCATCACCGGGATTGTTGTTGTTGAATGGGGCGACGATAAATTCTTCGACGAGGTACGCCTCGTCGTTGCTATTACCATCACTTCTCCGGAGGAACGCGAAGTGACTTTGGATTGGCGAAATTGATGTCGCTCACACTTGCTATCGACACGGCAACCCGCCGCACTGGGATATCACTCGCAACCGAAGCTGCAGTGATTGCGCAATATTACGAAGAGGGTGCTACCGCCCACGGTGAAGCGCTATCTCGCTTGGCCTCTCAACTCCTCCAAGGAATAGATCGCAGCGAGATCACTTCGGTCGCGGTGGGAATTGGTCCCGGCCCTTTTACTGGGTTGCGTGTGGGAATCTCATTTGCGCAGAGTTTTGCTTTCGCGCTTGGCGTGCCTTTGATATCAGTCTGCACATTAGATGTCATCGCTGCCGAAGTTTCTTGCAATCAAGAGTTTGCCATCGCTACCGATGCCAGACGTAAAGAGGTCTATTGGGCCCGATACTCGGCAGCCGGCAAGCGATTGGGCGAGGTTCGAGTCATTAAACCTAGCGAACTCACTGATGAAGAGCGCTGGCTGCCCACCGCGGGGGATGCGGTAGAGATCTATGGTGAACTCTTTCCATATCTCTTAGAACCGCTCTTTCCTAACATGGGGCTTTTGGCAGCGCGCGCCGCGGAGTTTTCGCTTGCTGATCATGCACCGATGTACATGCGTCGGCCGGACGCCACACCCCCGGTGCTCCCGTGACGATTTCTTATCGCACCGCGCTCCGCGCGGATTTGCCCACGCTCTTTGCGATCGAAGCCGAGCTTTATCCAGTCGATGCCTGGAGCCTTGAAATCTTTGAATCCGAATTCGACGGAATTCCCGATACTCGTTATTACGTAGTCGCTGAGGGCAAAGAAATTGTCGGATATGCCGGTCTCTTCTCGCCACTCATTGGTGAAGTTGCCGATATTCAAACAATGACAGTGGTGAAGAGTGAGCAGGGTAAGGGCATTGGCAAAGAGCTCCTCAAACTCCTGTTAGCAGAGGCGCTCCGGCGTGAGGCACCAGATGTACTTCTTGAAGTACGCGAAGATAATGTTTCAGCGATCGGTCTCTATAACAGCGCAGGATTTGAAGAAATTTCGCGGCGGAAGAATTACTACGCGCCAGGAATTCACGCGATCATCATGGCTGCACCTGCAGATCTCCTGAGAGAGTGGGTCACGCGATGAAGAGTGAGCCATTAGTTCTGGGAATAGAGACATCGTGTGACGAAACCGCAGTAGGAATAGTGCGAGGCACTACTTTGCTCGCAGATGCCATCGCCTCCAGTGTTGATGAGCATGCGCGATTCGGGGGAGTGGTGCCGGAGGTTGCATCTCGGGCGCACCTAGAAGCGATGGTTCCTGGAATCGAACGCGCTTGCAAAGAGGCGAAGGTTTCTCTCGCCGATCTTGATGCAATTGCGGTTACCGCCGGACCAGGATTAGTTGGTGCGCTCTTAGTCGGTACGAGCGCTGCTGCTGGATTAGCATTTGCGCTGGATAAGCCGCTTTACGCGGTCAATCACTTGGCGGCGCATGTGAGCGTTGATGTGTTGGAACATGGCGTACTTCCCTCACCAGCAATTGCTCTCTTGGTGAGTGGTGGACATACCTCGCTCTTACGCGTCGATGACGTGAGCGCTCGCATCACATCGCTCGGCGCCACAATGGATGATGCTGCAGGGGAAGCGTTCGACAAAGTCGCACGCATCCTTGGTCTTGGTTTCCCCGGGGGGCCGGCGATCGATCGCGAAGCGCAGAGCGGAAATTTGAGTGCGATTGAGTTTCCTCGAGGTTTTACGCAATCCAAGGATCAAGAAGAGCACGCCTTCGATTTCTCGTTCTCCGGCTTGAAGAGCGCAGTGGCGCGATACCTGCACGACCATCCGATTTTTCATGTGGCCGATGTGGCCGCCTCGTTTCAAGAGGCGGTCGTCGATGTCTTGCTCACCAAGGCGCTCGCCGCGGCGAAAGCCGAAGGGATCGAGCACCTCATTATCGGAGGCGGGGTTGCGGCCAACTCCCGGCTTCGATTCCTGGCTAAGGAGCGTGCGAGGCGCGTGGGGGTTACCGTCCGTATCCCACGTCCTGGCCTCTGTACCGATAATGGCGCCATGGTGGCGGCGCTTGGTTCCTTGCTGGTTACGGCTGGCGCCACCTCCTCCCAGCCGGGCTTTGAGGCGCGTTCGGCGCTCCCAGTCGCCCAGGTCACCCTCGCCTAAGGGGCCCGATAGGTCCCGCCAACAAGGATTGGCACTCGGTTTGACCAAGTGCTAACCCACTCGTAAAGTTGGGCTAGCACTCTCACCCCGAGTCTGCCAAAAGTAAGCGTCTACGACCCCCGCGACGGCGTCGGCGCTGTTGGCAGCAGACCAACGACGAAAGTAAAGGGGAAAGGTCAAAGTGACCGCTATTAAGCCGCTTGAAGACCGGATCGTGGTTAAAGCCAGCGCAGCTGAGCAGACCACGGCATCTGGCCTCGTGATCCCAGATACTGCAAAAGAGAAGCCTCAAGAGGGTTCTGTTATTGCAGTTGGCCCGGGTCGATTTGAAGATGGAAACCGTGTTCCGCTTGATGTAAAGGTCGGCGATGTCGTCATTTACAGCAAGTACGGCGGGACCGAAGTGAAGTACAACAACGAGGAGTACCTCATTCTCTCAGCCCGCGACATCCTCGCGGTTATCGAGAAGTAATTTGGACGCTCGCGGCCTTCGCTAGTGGAGGCCGCGAGCACCTTCTCCTCCCTTAATTTTTCGATTACAGCAGCAGAGAGATTCGCAAGTTCACGAATAGCTACCTTGAAGAAGAGAGACCATGTCTAAGACACTCAGTTTTGATGAAAATGCTCGCCGTGCGATGGAGCGTGGAGTCGACGCTCTCGCTAACGCAGTAAAGGTGACGCTTGGACCTAAGGGTCGCAACGTTGTCATCGATAAGAAGTTTGGCGCACCTACCATCACCAACGATGGTGTCACCATCGCACGTGAAATCGAGTTGGAGCACGCCGGTGAAAACCTTGGCGCACAACTCGTCAAGGAAGTTGCCACTAAGACCAACGATGTTGCCGGTGACGGCACCACAACCGCTACCGTGCTCGCTCAAGCCATGATCCACGAAGGTCTTCGTAACTTGGCTGCAGGCGCACAACCGATGGCCATCAAGAAGGGCATCGAAGCTGCTGTGACTGCTCTCGTAGAGAAGCTTGCGGCTACCGCGATTCCAGTTAAAGAGAAGTCGCAGATTGCCAACGTGGCTACCATCTCGGCGCAAGATCCTGCTATTGGCGATCTCATTGCTGAGGCCATGGATAAGGTCGGCAAAGATGGCGTCATCACCGTCGAAGAGTCCAACACCACTGGCTTGGAGCTCGAATTTACTGAAGGTATGCAATTTGATAAGGGATACATCTCTCCCTACTTCGTGACTGATCAAGAGCGCATGGAAGCCATTCTTGAAGATGCTTACGTGCTCATCACGCAATCAAAGATCTCTTCGCTCAGCGAACTTCTTCCTATCATGGAGAAGGTCGCCCAAGGCGGTAAGCCACTGGTCATCATCGCTGAAGATGTCGAAGGCGAAGCCCTTTCTACTCTCGTAGTGAACAAGATGCGCGGTCTCTTCACTGCAGTTGCCATCAAGGCTCCAGGATTTGGCGATCGCCGCAAGGCGATGCTCCAAGACATCGCAATTCTCACCGGTGGTCAAGTTATCTCCGCCGAAATTGGTCTTAAGCTCGATCAAATCGGTCTTGAGTACTTGGGTCGCGCTCGCCGCGTACTCGTCACCAAAGAGAACACCACGATCATCGATGGTGCCGGCAATAAAGCAGATGTCGAGGGACGCGTTGCAGAAATTCGCGGCGAAATCTCACGCACCGATTCGGATTGGGATAAAGAGAAGCTCCAAGAGCGTCTCGCCAAGCTCTCCGGCGGCGTATGTGTCATCAAAGTGGGTGCACACACTGAGGTTGAACTCAAAGAGAAGAAGCACCGTCTCGAAGATGCCATTTCGGCCACGCGTGCTGCGGTCGAAGAAGGGATCGTCTCGGGCGGTGGAAGCGCACTCGTTCACGCTGCCTCTGTGCTCGTGGGTGATCTGGGACTCGCAGGAGATGAAGCAGTGGGCGTGCGTCTCGTACGCAAAGCCGTCGATGAGCCACTTCGTTGGATCGCAGAGAATGCCGGACTTGAAGGTTACGTCGCAGTAGCCAAGGTACGCGAATTAGCCGATAACTTCGGCTTGAACGCATCTACAGGTGAGTATGTCGATCTGGTCAAGGTTGGCGTCATCGATCCTGTGAAGGTGACGCGCTCTGCACTTGCTAACGCTGCATCGATCTCCGCCATGCTGCTTACTACCGAAGCTACTGTCGTTGAGAAGGTCGAAGAGGATCACTCAGCGCCAGCTGGTGGTGGACACGGTCACTCACACGGACCTGGCGGACATAACCACTAACGTCTCGGACACGTCTGTGGGGGACACCTCTGTGGGGGGCTTCAAGACTTTCAAGAACATCAGTTCTAGGCTGAGTTCATGGATCCTGTATCAGAGCGCTTAACACTTTCGATTGATTGCGGAGGCCTTGGCATCAAGGCCTCCGTTTTCGATTCCGCTGGCACCGCTCATGCTGCGCCGATTCGCATCGATACTCCGTATCCCTTTCCACCCGCACTCTTTATTGAAACACTCGTGAATCTCGCAGGTTTATTACCGAAAGCAACGCGTGCCACTGTCGGCATGCCCGGAATGATTCGACATGGCGTCGTAGTAGCCACACCTCAGTACATCACTACACAAGGGCCTCGAACTCGAATCGATCCGGTACTTCGTGAGCAGTGGTCTGGTTTTGATGCACGCGCTGCTCTTGGTGCAGCTCTGGGAATTCCGACGTTAGTGCTGAACGACGCTGAGGTGCATGGCGCTGGGGTTATTTCGGGCACTGGCTTTGAAGTTGTGCTCACTCTTGGGACTGGACTCGGTTGCGCAGTTTTTGATGGCGGCAAACTCTCGCCTCACATTGAGTTTTCACATGCACCTATGAGTTAGTGCGCAAAATGGGTAGCGACGTGGTCGTGGTGCCTAACGAGGCCGGTATGAGCGGTGGCGTTCGCGCGTGGAGCTTGCGAAACGATTAACCGCAGATACGTGGAACGTGGTCAGCGATTACACGTTCTGCGGGAAACCTAAGTTGATGCCACCGTGGCTTGGATCGAGCCAACGTGAGGTAACAACTTTTCCGCGAGTGAAGAAGTGCACGCCCTCCATGCCATGTGCGTGCGTA
>RGER01000053.1 GCA_009917815.1 Actinomycetota bacterium | reverse complement strand
TGAATACACGTAGGTGAATCGTCTTCCAAAATTTCAAAGTCTTTTACGTTGCGGTACGGCCCAGTGATTGTTTCAACGTCGTACTTCTTCTTTCCGTATATGGAAACGGTCAAGGTTGAATTTGTGTAAGAAGTATCAACCATGATCGGCGTATCGAAATTATTCCTAAATCGCATATCAACCTTGGGCCAAGCCACCGTAGATTCTCTCCCCGCTGGATATCGAGAGATGTAGAACGAGTGCGCCATGTGCGCAACGAGATCTAGCCCGCCAAACCAGGCAGCATTCCACGTAGTCGTTGCTACTTGCGATACGCCACCACCGAAATCCTTCTCAAATCTTCCTTGGCTGATGATGATTCCTTCGGCAAATCCGTTCGCAGCAGTGCGCTCCCCCACAACTTTATTGAGACTGAATACTTCGCCTGGCTTCAGGATGGTGCCGTCGATGAGATCTGCAGCTCGGTGAATGTTTTGGATCCGATAAGCAGCTGGTGGATATTTTGTTGTGAACGTCGAGATGATTTCGGTGATTCCGAGTCCCCCAGCCATTTCCGTGGTAATCCTCGGCTCTACTAACGAGGTCTGTACGCTCGCTCTCCGATCGCTCCCGACTTGATTCAAAGCGGGGAGCAGAGCCGCAGTGAGATCGTCATCTGATACGGCATGTCCCGGCGCGCTTGGTTGAAGCTTAGGAACTCCGCCTACTGCAGAGAACTTGGCATTGACCGGTGGGGTCACCCACTTAGTCCATTTCAACCCTAAAACTTGGGTAAGTAGTTCACTCGAGAACGTTGGCTTGAGATTTCCTGATCCATCATTTGCGAAATCTAAGGCGTATGCGATGTCTGAACTCTTCAGCGTGATGTCGTGGCCGTCGACGGTGAGCAATAAAGATCCGTTGACTGCTTTCTTTGCCATGGGTAGAGCGCTTTGCGCTTCCTCCGTCGTTACTTGTGGTGCGATAGTCGGGGACTTGAACTTAAAAGTTCGTGTGTGATTCCAGGTAGATCGGAGAATCTTGACGGCTTCCTTTATGTCGAGCGCATGCCCCTCGGCAGCTTCCACAACTATCGGACGAGTCCCTGAGAAGACCACGTCCCCCTCCATGGGTGCAAGATCTGTTTGTGCAGCGATATCTTCGAAAGCGCGAGTCAGCGTACTTTCACTGAACGTGTAGATCGGATCGTAGGTTAAGCCACCCGTGAGGGCCTGAAAAATTTTGATGGGATTGGCGCTTCTAGATTTTATTTGATTGACGGTTGCCTCTGGATCAAGAAATATTCCAAGCTCTGAATATTTGAGTCTAAAGATCCGTCCATCAACGTCCACAACGACTTTAGCTTTTGCCATGAGACCTAAATCGCGCTTGACCAATTTCGTAACTTGCTCGCGCGACATTCCGCCTATATTTTTCGCCGTCGCTAGATCATGTGAATGAATAACGGTGTTACGGGGAATATCGGCTCCCACGAATAGCCAACCGCCGAGCCAGAGAAGTGCCAAGACGCCTACACCGGCACCAGTGAGAATGAGTACGCGACGGGACATTTATTTAGTGGGCACTCTCTTGATGAGGGGCAATAAGGCGGCTATCGGACCACCCAAGATTAGTAGATACCCTTCGGTATTTCCTTGTATGAGGAACTCGGACGCGCGCGGAGTGGCGGCAATGTAGATAAGCACCACGACACTGATGAAGTAGCAGATATAAGGGCCCCGCGATTTCACATACCTGCGCACCAGAATCGAGAGGGCCAGAAAACCCAACAACGAGAGGACGATGCCCACCGGCGGATAAGAATTATGCGTGAGAATTAACAAAGAGCCGGCACACAGCCCGAAAAGAATCCCCAGAAGAGATTTTTGAACTCGCTTAATCAAAGCTCACGCCCGAAAAAAGCTCGGTCTCTCGCCCGTTCTCGTCGAACGGAGCCGCGGCTAGCCCATGGACTAATTGGTAGTACTCCTTACCAAAGACTCCCTGACCCAACATGTTGGAAAGAGCAAAGAAGGGGCCATCAACTGTGATCTGTGTTTCGTGCGCTTTAAGGGCGCGCATTTTAGCTTCGACATAATCATCACCGTGAACGACCGCGGTTACTAATTCATCAGGCTTTGCGAACGGAACATCTTCGATGTTTTCGGCGCCAAAGAAATCTGAGCCTTGTTCTTTCATCGCATCCATAGCAACTTTGAGTACAGATCGCGGCATGACGTTCCAATACACCTTGGACACTTTCCACGTCGCCCGCTCAACTGCTGCCATTGTGATGCGGTGCGCCTGAATGTGATCAGGATGACCGTAGCCGCCAAATTCGTCGTAGGTAATTGCAACTTGAGGTTTCACTTCGTCTATTACTTTGACAAGTTCTGCTACTGCTTCATCAAAATCAGCGTTCCAGAAAGTATCTAGGCGCTCGTTCTGAGGGGTCCCCATCATTCCGCTGTCGCGCCATCTCTTACCGGGTGCACCAAGGAATCGATGATCTTTCACACCGAGAGCCTGCATGGCAGTGGCAAGTTCAATCTCGCGATGTGCTCCGAGCTCGTCTTTCTCGTGGCTTGCCAGATGGGAGAGTGCGGGAACCAGAACTTCGCCCTCCTCGCCACGAGTGCAGGTAATGAGGGTTACTTGAGCGTCTGCGGCGGCATAGAGAGCCATGGTGGCACCGTTATTGATGCTCTCATCATCGGGATGGGCATGGACCAAAAGAAGTCGTTTAGCTGACGGCATACGCACAGGCTATTGGTTAGTGAAGAAGAGTCGCTAATCTTCCGGGATGAGCGAAACGCCCGCCACCACCTTCCCGCGCCTCTATGCCCGGACCCTGCGATTCTCGATGGGTCTTCCGCGCTCCTTCGCCATCTCCCCCGACGGCACTCGGGTCACCTTCTTACGCAGCCCCAGCGGGGACGACCGACGGAACGAACTCTGGGCTTTCGACACCACCTCAGGCGAAGAACGGCGCGTGGTGGAGAGCCAAGAGAGTGGAGAACTCTCAGTTCAGGAGCGAGCCAGGCGCGAGCGTCTTCGGGAGAGTAGCGGTGGAATCACTTCTTTCACCACTGATGGCGATCATCGGATTGCGGTCTACACCGACGCCGGAGAAGTACGAGTAGTAGAACTCGCCTCCGGGAGAGTCACCGAGATTGCAAACATGGTCGCGGCTATTGATCCTCGGCCATCACCCGATGGCTCCCGAATCGGATACGCAACAGTCGACGGGAGTTTCCGCATTGCGCATGTGGCAGATGCGAAAGAGCACTTCGTACATACGAATCCTCACCTCACTTTCGGGCAGGCGGAATTCGTTGCAAGCGAAGAGATGAATCGCTACCGAGGATTCTGGTGGTCACCTGATTCACAACTGGTTCTGGTACAAGCAACTGATGAGTCACCCGTTTTGAAATGGCACATCAGCGATCCAGCACATCCGGAAGTGACACCGCGCGAGATCAAGTATCCCAAAGTGGGAACTCCCAACGCGATCGTTTCACTCGTTCTCATGACGCGAGATGGAGATATCGCTCATAAATTTTCACTTCCTGACGGTTTTGAATATCTCGTCGAAGTTAATTGGACGCAATATGGTCCACCTCTGCTTTACTGCATGGATCGGAGCCAACGCATCGCTGCGGTCTTCGCACTCGACATCCACAGCGGCACGTTGACAGAACTTGCACGGCAAAGTGATGAGCATTGGGTTGAGATCACACCTGGCCTACCTACATGGTTGCCTGGTGGAGAACTTCTACTCGCCCATGACGAGGCAACAACTCGCGTACTCACCATCAACGGAAATCAAATCACTCCAGATGGGCTACAAGTCACCGGTGTGGTCGACATTGATCGATTCGGAATCACATTCTCTGGAACGTTCGATCCGATGGAGAGCCATCTCTGGTGGTATGGATACGGCGGCGAATTGGATCAACTCTCTCCCGTGGGAGGCATGCATACAGGCAGGGCACGAAATCACACACTGGTCCTCTCATCACGATCCGTTGATGAATATGGCGTAAAAACCGAGATCCACCGCGATGGAAATAAGTGGGAGATCGCCTCTCATGCCTGGCTCCCCAGCCATGACGCCAGCCCTGAATTTCTCCGACTTGGAGAGCATGAGCTCCGCGCTGCGCTACTTCTGCCAGAGAGCGGTGAGCGCAATAACCTCCCGTTATTGGTGGACCCTTATGGCGGACCGCATGCACTCCGCGTGGTAGCGGCAAAGAGTGCTTACGCCGAAGCGCAATGGTTTGCCAACCAAGGTTTTGCAGTGCTGATTGCTGATGGGCGCGGTACTCCTCATCGTGGACCAGAGTGGGAGAAAGCCATCTCCGGTGATCTCGCAACCCTTCCTCTAGAAGATCAAGTCGCTGCAGTAGAAGCCCTCATTCAACTCCGCCCAGGTTTGATAGATGCAAAACGAGTAGCGATTCGAGGGTGGTCCTTCGGGGGATATCTCGCCGCCCTTGCGGTGATGGATGCACCGGAGACCTTTGCTGCCGCCATCGCCGGCGCACCCGTGGGAGATTTCCGGCTTTACGACACCTTCTATACCGAGCGGTATCTGGGAACCACCGGTGAAGAGGCCGGCTACGAGATAAGTTCGCTCTATCCACGGGCGCACAAACTCTCTCGTCCTCTGATGATCATTCATGGACTTGCCGACGACAACGTTGTGGTGGCCCACTCACTTCAACTCTCGTCGCATTTACTTGCAGCTGGTCGGCCACATGAAACATTGATGCTCAGCAACGTCACGCATATGACGCCGCAGGAAGAAGTTGCTGAAAATCTCCTGTTATTACAGGTGGAATTCCTCAAACGCCATCTTCAAGTGCCTGCCATATAGCGGGCAGCGCCGCTGAATCTGCTGGCAAGATTTCACCTGGTAGAGGACTCTGCAGGGAAATCCACGCAATAGCATCGTGAGAATGGTGCGTAACCTGCGGTTCGTGTTCCGCTGAGAGTAGGTAGAACAGTAATTCGCGGTTTGGAGCGAGCTCAAACCTGAAGTCGATGGCTCGAACTACGGAGACATCGAGCAGAAACTCTTCGTGGAATTCGCGAATGATCGCCTGCTCAGGCCGTTCGTTATCTTCTACTTGCCCGCCGGGAAATTCCCAAAAACCAGCATGTGATGTACTCCTTCGCGCGAGCAAAATCTCTCTACCAGCGCGAAGGAGTACGCCAGCAACTACTGATTCGATTTCTTTGCCCTAGATGCGCTCCGGCCACGTTCGTTTTGATCGAGCACAACTTTACGGATGCGAACAGTGGCTGGGGTTACTTCGATGCACTCATCTTCGCGACAGAATTCGAGCGCTTGCTCCATGTTGAGTAGCTTCGGCGGAATCAAACGCTCTAATTCATCTGCCGTTGCTGATCGAATATTAGTGAGCTTCTTTTCGCGAACAGCATTCACGTCCATATCTTCGCCACGTGAGTTCTCGCCGACGATCATGCCTTCATATACTTCGGTACCTGGTTGCACGAAAATAGTTCCACGCTCTTGAAGTGAGAAGAGGGCGTAAGAAGTAACCGACCCACGTCGGTCCGCAACGAGTGAACCTGTGGGGCGAGTACGTAATTCTCCGTGCCAGGCTTCGTAACCATCAAATACATGGTGAAGCAATCCGGTACCGCGGGTTTCAGTCAGGAACTCGGTACGGAAGCCAATGAGTCCGCGGCTTGGTACTCGGTAATCCATACGCACCCACCCGGTGCCATGGTTCACCATTTGCTCCATACGACCTTTGCGAAGTGCCATCAACTGCGTGACCACACCAAGGAAATCTTCTGGAATATCGACGGTGAGACGCTCCATTGGTTCATGCATCTTTCCGTCGACCATCTTGGTGACTACTTGTGGCTTACCAACTGTGAGTTCGAAGCCTTCACGACGCATCAATTCCACAAGAACTGCGAGCTGGAGTTCACCGCGACCTTGGACTTCCCACGTATCGGGACGTTCCGTATTCAAAACGCGAAGCGAGACGTTACCGACGAGCTCTGCATCAAGCCGATTCTTTACCAATCGAGCAGTCACTTTCTTTCCGCTCTGACCCGCAAGCGGTGAGGTATTGATACCGATTGTCATAGAGATAGATGGCTCATCCACCGTAATAAGTGGAAGTGCGATCGGATTCTCCGCATCGGCGAGAGTCTCGCCCAACGTAATTTCTTGTCATCAAGAGTTCGGAAATCTTTACTTTCTCTACGCGACCGTCGGTGCGAATCCACGCGACCGTTTGTCCCTTGGAGATATTTCCTTGACGTACGCGACAGAGAGCCAAGCGACCCAAGTAAGGGGAGGCATCGAGGTTTGTGACGTGTGCCTGCAAAGGCGCACCTTCAGTGTAGGTCGGTGCCGGGATCGTGTTCTTGATGACATCGAAGAGAACTTGGAGATCACTCTCTTCGGGCATCCCGCCATCAGGAGTTTGCGTCATAGAGGCACGTCCGGCCTTTGCAGATGCATAAACGATAGGGAAATCGATTTGCTTCTCATCTGCATCAAGGTCAAGAAAGAGTTCGTACGTCTCGTTGACAACTTCAGCAATTCGCGCATCTGCACGATCGACCTTATTGATAACAAGGATGACTGGGAGTTTCTTTGAAAGTGCTTTACGAAGTACGAAACGAGTCTGTGGAAGTGGTCCTTCAGAGGCATCCACCAAGAGCAGCACGCCGTCGACCATTTCGAGCCCGCGTTCTACTTCGCCGCCGAAGTCTGCGTGGCCTGGAGTGTCGATGATGTTGATGGTCATGTCACCACGCTTAACTGCCGTGTTCTTGGCAAGAATCGTGATGCCCTTTTCGCGCTCAAGGTCCATGGAATCCATGACCCGGTCTTTGCCTTCACCTTGCTCCTTGTAAGCAGCGAAAGCGCCAGATTGCCAGAGCATTGCATCAACGAGCGTGGTCTTGCCATGATCGACGTGGGCGATGATGGCTACGTTTCTTAAATCGTCTCTGCTTTGCACGGTCATCCTTTGGTTAGTGTGGGTCAGACGTTGAAGCGAAATTCGACTACGTCGCCATCCGCCATGACATATTCCTTGCCTTCCATCCGCACCTTGCCGCGCGCTTTTGCCTCTGCCATTGATCCGGCTTCAACCAGATCAGCGAAGGAGACCACTTCGGCTTTGATGAAACCGCGTTGGAAATCTGTGTGAATGACACCGGCCGCTTCGGGAGCAGTGGCACCTTTGGGAATAGTCCATGCCCGTGCTTCTTTAGGACCGGCAGTGAGGTAGGTCTGTAAACCGAGAGTGCTAAAACCTACCCGCGCCAACGTCGCCAATCCTGGTTCGGTAAGCCCGATGCTCTCTAATAATTCAAGCGCATCTGCATCATCGAGTTCGGCGAGCTCGGCTTCAGTCTTGGCATCTAAGAAAATCGCTTCGGCGGGTGCTACAAGGGCAGCAAGCTCGGTACGTAAAGCTGGATCCGCAAGTTCGGCTGCATCGACATTAAAGACGTACAAAAATGGCTTAGCGGTGAGTAAGTGCAATTCGCGAACAAGTTCGCGAAGCTCCGGTGTTCCGGCCGCGAAAAGAGTCTTTCCTTGCTCGAGGATTGCATTCGCTTGCTTTGCCGCTTCTAATACTTCGCCCCGATCTTTCGAGAGTCGAGTCTCTTTTTCCAAGCGAGGCAACGCCTTCTCTAAGGTTTGCAGATCTGCAAGCGCAAGTTCGGTGTTAATCGTGTCGATGTCGCTGCGCGGATCAACGCGTCCATCAACATGAACGACGTCGGGGTCAGTAAATACTCGAATGACCTGGCAAATGGCATCTGATTCGCGAATATTGGCGAGAAACTTATTGCCGAGACCAGCGCCTTCGCTGGCGCCCTTCACGATGCCTGCGATATCGACGAAGGAGAGCGCAGCCGGAAGGAGTCGTTCTGATTTAAAGATGGCGGCGAGCTCTGCCAAACGTCCATCTGGAACGCCCACCACACCCACATTCGGTTCAATGGTGGCAAAGGGATAGTTGGCCGCCAGGACGTTGTTCTTCGTCAGCGCGTTAAAAAGGGTGGATTTGCCCACATTGGGCAGGCCGACGATTCCAATAGAGAGGCTCACAAGGGTTAAATCCTATTGCCCCGCCAGCCTCGCGCTGACCACTCTGCGCAGTGGAACGCTTCCCACACGCTTATTTCGGCATAACTCTCCTTCAGAAGGATCTTCCCCTGAATGTCACCCACGCGTGGGAAGATGCATTCATGTCCTCACGCTTTGGTTCCCGAGCAGGCTCCAGAGGTGGCTCGAAGGTCAGCTCTCAAGTCGGCTCTCAGGTCACTTCCCTCAAAGCCCGAGCAGATGCTCAGCGCGCCGCTCTCGGTCCAGGGCTCACCGCGCCCGGAATTGCGGCTCTCCCCTCGGCGCTCCTCTTTCTCCTTGTGGGAATAGAAATTCTCATCCGCGATCACGTGGGAATTATCAGTGGTCTAGCGATTCTCGTGGCCAACAGTGGAGGCTCATGGCTCGCCAGACGTGATGCCAGGAGAGCAGCTGCGATTACACCGCCGCTAGCTACCTTGATTTCATTGCTGATCTGGCTCCCCATCGGGCCATCAACACTCTCCCTCACGCGCCTATCAATTGATCTTCTTTCAGCGCTTGCATCACTCGCCCCTTATCTCTTGCTGGGAGCGGCTTTCTCTTGGTTTCGCGTCTATCGCAATTAAAAGTGCGAGACAAGTAGGGCGAGGAGAGGAGCGATCGCTAGCGCCGGCAATAAGTCACCGATAGGAATATGGCGAATCTTTAAGAGACGTAGTGAAATACCTGCAAGCATTAATCCACCAGTAGCTGTCATCGCTGCGATCTCAAAATCACTCATCACATTTCCAAGTAGCCAACCTAGAAAAGTCCACGCACCTTGATAGAGACCCGCCCACTGCCTCATGAAGGGCAGGAGAAGTCACTTCGGCTGCTGCACTTATTGCAATTACTGCAGTAACCAGCCCAAGTACGTCGGTAATCACATTTCGAGTGCGCTCCGGCAAGCGCGAACCCAAACTGACACCTATTGCGGTTCCCACGAGGATTGTGATGATGTTGATGGCCGTACCGATACCAGGAAACATCAATTACGACTTTCCTGCGGCCCGAAGGTCCTTACGAAGTTCGGCAGGTAAAGAGAAAAGGAGAGTTTCCTCGGCCGTGGTGACAATTTCGACATCTTTGAATTCGTGACCGCTCAAGAAATCTAGAAGATCTGTCACCAAGATTTCCGGGACTGAAGCTCCTGAGGTAACCCCAATTGTGGTAACGCCCGCAAGCCAAGTGGGATCGACTTCGGCCGCATAATCCACAAGATAAGCAGCATTGGCACCAGCTTCCAAAGCCACCTCGACCAAGCGAACTGAGTTCGATGAGTTCTTGGAACCCACGACAATAACTAGTTCGCACTTTCCGGCGATTTCTTTAATAGCGACCTGACGGTTTTGAGTTGCGTAGCAAATATCATCACTCGGTGGATCAACCAGCAAAGGAAAGCGCTCACGAAGGGCGGCAACAGTGGTGAGGGTTTCATCAACACTAAGCGTTGTTTGGGAGAGCCAAGCCACTTTGCTCTCGTCACGCACTTGAAGATTGGCAACACCCGCAACACCGTCAACTAAAATCACATTTTCCGGTGCCTC